>DASRYD010000421.1:0-4838 GCA_035653955.1 Pseudoxanthomonas sp. | reverse complement strand
CGGCAAGCCGTTCGTCGGCTATACGCTCGAAGACTACATCGGCATTGTGGAGCAAGTGGCGGGCGAATCGCTCGAATGGTATTGGGAAGAATGCATTTTCAGCGCCACGCCGCTCGAAGATCGCCTGAATGAAGCACTCGCCTTTGTGGGATTACAAATGTCGGTTTTCAGCAACGGTAATGTGCAACTGAATGTGCTGGATGATTTTAAGGCACAGGTGCAGCGTGAAAAATGGCTTGAAACGGTACAGGTACTGACGATCGAGGAGGAGGAGTTGGAGGAGGGGGATGAGGAAGAATGACGGTTTTGCATTTTGACCATAGACCGCCGACCATGGACCATGGTTTTAGGAGGACGGCCGCGTTGTCCACCTAAAAGCGTACGGCTCGCGCGATGTCGCACGGCGCCTGCCGTTGACTACCGACACCATCATGTACGGCGCATCGATCACCAAGGGCGAATTCGCCTACGCGGTGATGTCTTTGGTCGAAACCGGCAAGCTCGAACTGGACCGCTCGATCGCCGACTACCTGCCCCGGCCGCTGCCCGAATACGAGAAGTACGCCGACCTGGCCGGCGACGATCGCTGGCGCAAGCTGACCCCGCGCATGCTGCTGTCGCATACCTCCGGCCTGCCGAATTTCCGCTTCTTCACGCCGGAAGGCACCTACGACAAGAACGGCAAGCTCAAATTCTATTTCGAGCCGGGCGGCCGCTATGCCTATTCCGGCGAAGGAATCAACTTGCTGCAGTTCGTGATAGAAGCCGGCCTGGGCATCGATGCCGGCGAGCTGATGCAAAAGCAGGTGTTCGATCGCTTCGGCATGAAGCGCAGCAGCCTGGTCTGGCGCGAGGACTTCGCCGACGACCTGGCGATCGGTTACGACGAACAAGGCCAACCGCTGGGCCACAAACAACGTGGCGCGGTGCGCGCGGCCGGTTCGATGGACACGACGATCGCCGACCAAGCGGCCTTTCTTGCCGGCCTGGTCCGCGGCGAAGGCCTGAGCGCCGCCAGCAAGACCGAACTGTTGCGTCCGCAGATCGCGATCCATTCGGTACAGCAGTTCCCCACGCTGTCCGCAGACACCACGCATGACAACCACGGCATCGGCCTGTCTTACGGATTGGGTTGGGTGGTATACCGCACGCCGCAGGGCCGGGCCTGGTCCAAGGGCGGTCATGACGACGGCACCAACAACCTGGCGTTGTGCGTGGCCGACGGGAAGCGTTGCCTGGTCGTCCTCAGCAACAGTTCGAACGGCGAAGGCATCTTCAAATACCTGGCCGACGCTGCACTGGGCCCGACCTGCATGCCCTGGTTCTGGGGCGGCTACATTCCCTACGACCACCCCGAATGGCGCACGCCTCAAGCGCGTGCGATGCCGCACCCGCCCTGCGGACCGGTGCGCTGAGGCGGGACCTCAGCCTCCGCCGCCGCCGGGTTTCCCGTGGATCCCGCCCTTCGCCAGGGCGGCCGGGTCCAGCAGCGGCTTCAATGTACTTTCCGGCAGGCCCGTGACTGCCTTCGCCACTTCCAGCACTGGCCTGCCTTGTTTGTAGGCCTGCTTGGCGATGGCCGCGCCCTTCTCGTAACCGATCACCGGATTCAGCGCGGTGACCAGGATCGGATTGCGATCCAGCGCCTCCTTCACCCGCTCCAGCCGCACCTTCAACCCGGCGATGGCGTCATCGGCGAGCAGGCGCGACACGTTCGCCAGCAGACCGATCGAATCCAGCAGGTTCGCCGCGATCAGCGGCAGAGTCACGTTGAGCTGGAAGTTGCCGGTCTGTCCCGCCACGGTGATCGCCACGTGGTGGCCCATGACCTGCGCGCAGACCATCACCACCGCCTCCGGGATCACCGGATTGACCTTGCCCGGCATGATCGAACTGCCCGGCTGCAACGCCGGCAATTCGATCTCGCCCAGTCCGGCCAGCGGCCCGGAATTCATCCAGCGCAGATCGTTGGCGATCTTGGTCAGCGCGACCGCCAGCGCATTGAGCTGGCCGGACAGTTCCACCGCGTCGTCCTGCGCGGCGAGGCCTTCGAACTTGTTGGCGGCGCTTTCGAACTTCGCTCCGGTCAGTTTCGACAGCACCGCCGCGACCCGCTTGCCGAAGCGCGGATCGGCATTGATCCCGGTGCCGATGGCGGTGCCGCCCAGCGGCAGGCGGCGCAGGCGCTTGAGGCTGTCGGCCAGGCGCGCCTCGGCCGAAGCCAGTTGCGCCGACCACGCCGAGAATTCCTGGGCGAAAGTCAGCGGCATCGCGTCCATCAGATGGGTTCGCCCGGTCTTGACCACTTTCGACAGAGAACGCCCGCGCCGGTCGATGGTCCGGCGCAGGTGCTTGAGCGCAGGCAGCAGGTCTTCGGCCACCGCCAGCTGCGCGGACACGCGGATCGCAGTCGGCACCACGTCGTTGGAACTCTGGCCAAGGTTGACGTGGTCGTTCGGATGCACCGCCCGCGCCCGGCCCGCGCGCGACGCGAGGTGGGCGATGACCTCGTTGGCGTTCATGTTCGACGAAGTCCCCGAGCCGGTCTGGTATACATCGATGGGGAAATGCGCGTCGTAGCCACCGTCGGCGACCGCCAGCGCCGCGCCGCGGATCGCCCCGGCCGTGCCCTTGGGCAACAGGCCCAGCCCAGCGTTGACCTCGGCCGCGGCGGCCTTGATCAGGCCCAGCGCGCGGATGAAGCCGCGCGGCATCGGCCGGCCGGAAATCGGGAAGTTCTGTACCGCACGCTGGGTCTGCGCGCCCCACAGGGCATCGGCGGGCACATGCAGTTCGCCCATGCTGTCGTGTTCGGTGCGGTAGGCCTGTGCCATCGGAAATTCCTGTCGGGAAGGCGAAAGACGAGCTCCGAGGATACGCCCGCGGGCATGGCCGCAGGGTCAGGCGTTAAACTACGCACCGTTCCGGAATCGCGCCCCGCATGCGCGATTCGCCTCCCACCCAGGCCCCCCTGATGTCCGAAACCACCAAGCAAGAAGCCGCCCTGCTCGCCCTGTCCCCGCTCGACGGCCGCTACGCCGGCAAGGTCGATGCCCTGCGCCCGATCTTTTCCGAATACGGCCTGGTCAAGGCCCGGGTGAAGGTCGAAATCGAATGGCTGCTGGCCCTGGGCGCCGAACCGGGCGTCGTCGAACTGAAGGACTTCTCCAACGCCGGCAAGCAGAAGCTGCGCGCGCTGGCCGACGGTTTCTCGGTCGCCGACGCCGCGCGGGTCAAGGAAATCGAACGCACCACCAACCACGACGTCAAGGCGGTCGAATACTTCATCAAGGAACGCCTGAAGGACGACGCCGAACTCGGCCCGGCGCTGGAATTCGTCCACTTCGCCTGCACCAGCGAGGACATCAACAACCTCAGCTATGGCCTGATGCTGGATCAGGCGCGCCGCGAAGCGTTGCTGCCGGCATTCGACGGCATCGCCAATACCCTGCGCGCGCTGGCGCAGGCGCAAGCCGCGCAGCCGATGTTGTCGCGCACGCACGGGCAGACCGCGTCGCCGACCACGCTGGGCAAGGAAATCGCCAACGTCGTCGCCCGCCTCGAACGCCAGCGCAAGCAGATCGCCGCGGTCGAGCTGACCGGCAAGATCAATGGCGCGGTCGGCAACTACAACGCGCATGTGGTTTCGTACCCGGACGTGGACTGGCCGGCGTTCGCGCGGAAATTCGTCGAGAGCCTCGGCCTGGTCTTCAATCCGTACACCACGCAGATCGAACCGCACGACAACGTGGCCGAAATCGGCGACGCCGCCCGCCGCGCCAACACGGTTCTCGTCGACCTGGCCCGCGACATCTGGGGCTACATTTCGCTGGGTTACTTCAAGCAACGCCTCAAGGAAGGCGAAGTCGGCAGCTCGACCATGCCGCACAAGGTCAATCCGATCGACTTCGAAAACGCCGAGGGCAACTTCGGCCTGGCCAACGCGCTGTTCGAACACTTCAGCGCCAAGCTGCCGATCAGCCGCTGGCAACGCGACCTGACCGACTCCACCGTGCTGCGCGCGCTGGGCACGGCGTTCGGGCACACGCTGGTGGCGCTGGATTCGCTGGCCAAGGGCCTGGGCAAGCTGGAAACGAACCCGCAGCGGCTCGACACCGACCTCGACGCGGCCTGGGAAGTGCTGGCCGAAGCCGTGCAGACGGTGATGCGCCGACACGGCCTGCCGAACCCCTACGAACAACTGAAGGCGCTGACCCGCGGCCAGGGCATCACCGCCGATTCGATGCGCGTCTTCATCGAGTCGCTGGAATTGCCCGCGGACGCAAAGCGGCGCCTGCTCGCACTGACGCCGGGAAGTTACATCGGCCTGGCGGACAAGCTCGCCAAGGACATCTGACACCCGTCATCCCGGCCCAAGCCGGGATCCAGCCGCTGTCGCTGTTGGTGATGTGGAACGAAAGCAGGTACTGGACCCCGACGCGCCGGGATGACGAGCAGAAAAAGCAGGAATTCCGTGAATATCCGCTCCGTATTTGTTTCCTGGCCGACGATTGCCTGCATCGCCCTGATGGCAGGTTGTGCGGCACCACAAGCCAAGCACGGCGCCGAAGAGACATCTTCGGCCACGAATGTCGGCGCCTGCTCCGCCGACGCCGATCCCATGGACGGCTGGAACGACCGCGCGCCGCCGCAGCGGATCTTCGGCAACACGTGGTACGTCGGCACCTGCGGCATCAGCGCCCTGCTGGTGACTTCGCCGCAGGGCCACGTGCTCATCGATGCCGGCACCGAAAAAGCCGCGCCGCTGGTCGAAGCCAACATCCGCGCGCTGGGTTTCGAACCGCGCGACGTGAAGTTCATCGTCGGCTCGCACGAAC
>DASRYD010000420.1:0-8485 GCA_035653955.1 Pseudoxanthomonas sp. | reverse complement strand
GTCCGCCCCGGGCAGCGCGGCAGCAGCTGTCTCAGCGCAGCCTGCGCATCGTGCAGGTCGAGGCAGATCATCTGCAGCAGCCGCGAGGCGCGCTCGACGTTCGCCGCTTCCGGTTGGGCTTCGTGCGCGAGTTGCGCGAGGCGTTCCGCGATGCCCGGTGGGCAGGCATCCTCGACCGGAAACAGTTCGGTCGCGACGCGAGGGTGCGGGCAGGCGCGATGCCATGCCTCCTCGGGACCGCACAGGCAAAGCCACGCACCGCCGCTCGCGGCGTCGAGGAAAAGGGGTTTGTCCCAGACCAGGCAGCGACCCGGTTCCAACTGCCATTCGGTCTGCTCCGAGCGGATCAGCATCCGGCCCGAGAGGGGCAGGCTGATCGACAGCCAGTCGTTCGGAATTTCCAGCATGGCGCCCGACTCGCCACGGAACAGTTGCAACGCCATGCCGGGCGTCGCGCCGGGCCGGCGCAGTTCGCCGTGGCCCAGCGCCGCGACGGCTATGGGCCGGCGTGGCGGAGGCATGGATGGCGCGAATTCGAACGCTTCGCGGAAGGACGGAAGGCTGAGTGCGGTTTCCAGCATGGGATGGGCAGGCCATTGATCCTGCGTCGATGCTGGTTGCGTGCGCGGGATGGGGCAACTTGGCGGGGATGAAGCGCATGCGGATGGTGGCGAACGGCATGCTCGCAGGCGCGTCCGGCACCGCGGACGCAAAAAAAGGAACCGCCGGTTCGCGGCGGTTCCTTTCAACCTCGGCAGACTGCGGCTGCGGGTCAGAACTCGTACTGCACCGAGAACTGCATGCTGCGCGGGCTGGCGAAGCTGAGCGGATGGCGGTAGTTGGAAAGCGGCGCGCCGGTGTCGTCGTCGGCGACATCCTGCACGCGGTAGTAATCCTCGCTGTCCAGCACGTTCTGCACGGCCACGCTCATCTTCAGGCCCTTGGCCCAGCGCGGCTCGTACGACAGGCGCAGGTCGAGGTTGTGCACCCACGGCACGCGGCCGGAGGTGCCGCGACGGTGCAGGTACGAGGAGTAGCCATTGCCGGTATCGGCGGCGCCGGTACCGTCGTAGTAGTAGCCGCAATAGAACGACTCGGCGCCGTAGCTGCCGGCGGCCGGATTGGTGCCGGTTTCCGGATACACGCCGAAGCAGTTGATCGGGCGGCCGCTCTGCAGCAGCAGGTTGGCGCCGAGGGTCCATTCGTCGGCCAGCTTGTACGCACCGAACACCTTCAGGCTGTGGCGGCGGTCGTTGGGCAGGTAGCCGCTGCCGCCTTCGACCAGGCCGGGCAGGTCGAACGAGGTGGTGATGCCGGCGTCGTCCTGGCCGTTGTCCGAGCGCACGTAGCCTTCGGTGTTGCCGAGGCTCTTGGCGTAGGTGTACGAAGCCTGCAGGAACCACTTGTCGTCCCACGCGCGCTCGACGAAGAACTCGACCGCGCTGTACTTGCGGCTGGCCTTCGGATAGCCCATCGCGCTGGCCGGTACGTCGACGCGGGTGAGGGTGCCGTCGCCGTTGAGGTCGGCGTTGATCGACAGGGCGCCGCCGGGGTTGGTCAGGAAGCAATGGTCGATGGCCGCGCGGATGTTCGCGGCCTGGTCCTCGTCGTAGCCGTTCTGCAGCGCCCAGGCCTCGGCGCCGGAGCCGTCGCAGACGTCGTCCATGCCGGCCTTCAGTTCGCGCTTGATCGCGCGGATGCCCAGCGACCACTTCTCGCCCAGCGCCATCTGCGCGCCGACGATGTATTCGTCCTGGTACATCGGCTTGATCTCGTTGTCGACCACGCCGCGCGGATCGGGCACGCCGCCTTCGCTGTTGTAGAAGCGCTGGCCGATCTGGTTGCCCAGGGTCGGCGCGCCGGTCACCGGATCGATGCCGGTGAAGGTGTAGTACTCGATGTAGTCCAGTTCGGAACCGGCCAGGCGCACGTTGGTGTTGGCGTAGACCGGGATGTAATAGCGGCCGGCGTTGCCGAACACCTTGAACGTCGAGTCGCCGTTGACGTCCCAGGAGAAGCCCAGCCGCGGCGCCCAGGTGTCCTTGACGTCGATGAAGGCGCCGCCGAGCGAATTGAGGTTCTGGAACGATTCGTTGCGCACGCCGAGATAGGCCAGGAAGGTGTCGGTGACGTTCCAGTTGTCTTCGATGTACCACGCGCTGTTCTTGGTCAGGAAGTTGCCGCCGTTCTCGAAGTAGCGCAGGCGCACCACTTCGCTGACGCCGTTGGGCACGACCGCGCCATTGGGCAGCGTCGCGCCCGCGGTCGCGTTGGAATAGCGCCAGAAGATGCCGCCGGGCGTTTCCGGTTCGTACGCGGTGCCGGAATAGACCGAGCCGTCCAGAGTGGAGAATTCCTCGCGGTCCACGCCGAAGCGGATCAGGTGGTCGCCCAGCGACCATTCGCCGTCGAAGCGCCACGCCTTGCGCACGTCGCCGGCGTTCGGATCGCCGACCAGGCCGCTGCCGATCCAGCAGCCCTGCACGCCCAGCGGGCCGACGACCGCGGTCGCGCGCGTGTCGACCACGATCGGGCAACCGGCCGAATTGGTGTCGGACGAGCCGCGCGAGTATTCGCCGCGGCCGTACAGCGCCGACAGGGTCAGGCTGTCGGTGATGTAGCCGGTCCATTTCAGGATGTAGTTCTCGCCGCCGGTTTCGCTTTCGGCCGTGCCGATACGCTCGCCGCCGCCGATGCCCAGGTCGCCGGGCGTGCGCTGGTAGTTCACCGTGTGCGTTTCGCTGGTGTCCTTGAACGCGGTCAGTTCCAGCGAATGGTTTTCGGTGATGCTCCAGTCCAGTTTGACCAGGCCCTGCGGCGTGTCCTGTTCGCTGTACGCGCTGCCGCCTTCGAACGGCGTCTGCGTCTCGACCTTCTCGCCCTGGTACAGGGCGAACAGGAACAGGCGGTCCTTGATCAACGGGCCGCTGGCGTACAGGTTGTAGCGCAGCGTATCGGTCTTCGCGCCCTTCTCGACCGTGTAGCTGCCGTCGCGTTGCGGATCGTATGCGAAGCGCGTGCCGGTGTTGAGCGAATCCGGACTCCAGAACGCGTTGGCGCCGAACTTCCATTCGTTGGTGCCGCGCTTGGTGATCATGTTGACCACGCCGCCCAGCGAACGGCCGAACTCGGCGCCGTAGCCGCCGGTCTTCACCTGCTGTTCCTGCAACGCTTCGAACGGGATCTCGCTGAAGGCCAGGCCCTTGACGATGTTGGTGACGTTGAAGCCGTTGACATAGTAGACGTTCTCGGCGACCGAGGCGCCGCCGAACGAAGCCAGGTTGCCGAAGCGGCCGTCGCCGCGCACCGTGCCCGGCGCCAGCAGGGCCACGTTGGTCGCGTCGCGTCCCACCGGCAGCATGTCGATCTGCTGTTCGGTCAGTATCGTGGTCGATTCCACCGAGGAAACGTCGATCGGGTTGACCGCGTTGCTGCCGACAACGGTCACCGCGTCCAGCGTGGTCGCACCGCCGGTGGCGGCGGTGAAATCCACGTTCGAGGCGGTGCCGACGCTGACGTTGACCGAACGCGGCTGGCCGCCATCGAGCGCGACCTGATACTGGCCTGTGGGCAGCGCGGGGAAGCGATAGCTGCCGTCGCTGCCTACGGTGACGCTGCGGCTGAAGCCGGTGGCCGGGTTGGTGACCGTGATCGTCTCGCCGGCCGCGGCATGGCCGACGATGGAGCCGGAGGTGTTGGATTGCGCATGCACGCCGCCGGCGAAGCACGCGCCGAGGGCGAGGCTCAGCAGGGTGCGTCGCGTTGCGATGCGAACGGGGTTCGATTTCCTTGCAAGGGTCATGATCGTTCTCGAAGTTGGTCCGGGATTCAGACGGCAGCGATCGGACGCCGCGCGGGCCCTTTGGCTCGTGCGAAGCGGTTTGACGCCTGAAACCGAAAGCTAACGTTTCGTTTACAACGACGTTGTGCACGAACGACGCGTTCGAATGACGTTTTCCGGCGCGAACGCGTCGGTGCGATTCCGCGCGTTCGTGACCACGGCATCGCGCGTTCGTGCATACGGAAACAATGGAATGCGCACAGCAAGAGCGCCCGGATCGGTGCACAGTAATCGTGTCCGGGCCGTCTCTCTCTCTCTGGCCCCGGGATGGGGCTGCGCGCCAGCAGTCAGCCATCGCCAGGACTGCCCGGCCATGCCGGGCATTTTTTATGCCCACGAAAAATGCCGCCGCGTCTTGCAACGACGCATCCGGAGGATGGCCTATCGCGGTGCAAGCGCCGTTCAGGCATTCGCGCGCATGAGCACTGGATGGGGCGCATCGTCTCGGGCTTGTTGAGGACAGCACGCGCCGCATCTCGACGATGCTGCAGGACCCGGCCCAGCCGTTGCGGGCCCAAAAACGGATCGAAGCATTTAAATGGCGACTTGAATCACAAATCGCGACCGGTGCCATGGGTACCGTTCGGCCGGGGAACAGCTTTCTTAGTCCACTATCCTGGCTATGAGCGATTCGACGGAAAGGAATCTTTCGGGCTTTTCGGCGCGCATGCGCGCCATGCCCGCATCTCGCAAGTTGGTGGTCCTGCTCGGATTGGCGCTCTCGGCTGCGCTGCTGGTAGCCAGCATCCACGACCGGAATCTGCGAATCGAAGCCGCCGAGCGCCATAGCCTGGCGATCGCAACCGGGATAGACCGCCTGCTCCACTACGAGGTCCGCCATCTGGAGTTCGCCCTGAGAGAAGTGGCGAGCGAAGCCGATGGTTATGTCGACGCTCGTCCGGGCCAGAGCATTCGGGACGTCTCCTCGGCGATTCGCGGTCTCGTTTCGAGGAACGCCGAGCTTCAGGATGTGCATTTGTACGACAGGACCGGCGAACCCATGCATCTGGGCATCGGAGAGCGCGAATCGTCGGCCCGTTTCGATCCACCCTCAGGGAATGGGGATTTCAGGATCGGACCGCTGCAGCAGGATGGACAAGGCCAGGACGTGGTACCCATGGCCTTGCGAACCGCCGGAGGCAACTGGCTGGTGGCGCGGCTGCGGACGGGAGAACTGCAGAAAATCCTGGAGGGATTGGACATCGGCCGGCTGGGAAACGCCGCAATTCTCGACGCCGATGGATACATCCTGGCGAGTCGCGGGATGAGCCATGGACATGGCGGACAAAGAACCAGTCTTCCCGGATCTTTCGAAGCCGGTTCCGCTTCCCAAGCCCGGATCGCCAACCGGATCGACGGCGTCGAACGGTTCTCGAGTCTTACTTCCACCAGCGGCTATCCGTTCGTGGTGGTCGTGGGAATCGCGAAGAGGGAAGTACTGGCCCCGTGGTGGAACTATGTGGCCGTCGCCGCGTTCGCGCTCGTGTCCTGCTGGGTGGGGGCGGCTTTCCTGACCAGGCGTTTTCGGCGCTCCGAGTCCGAACGCATGGCGACGCGCGGCGAGCTCATTCGGCACATCGACTGGCTGACGAAAGCCCAGGAAGCGTCGCGGCTCGGCGTATGGGAGTTGGAACCCGGGCAGGAAAAGGTCAGGGTGTCCGACCAGGCGGCGGCGCTGTTCGGCTTCAGGAAAGAGGCAGAACTGATCCCCATCGGAGACTTCTTCGAAAGAATGCATGAAGAAGACCGGGAGCGCGTGAACAGCGAGTTCCTGGAGTCGCTGGAACAAGAAAAGGCGTTCCGTTCCGAGTACAGGGTCGTCCTGCCGGATGGACAGGTCCGCTGGATAAGCGCGCGGGGGGCTTCGGTGGAGGACGAGGCCGGGAAAAGCATCATGACGGGAACCATTGTCGACGTCACGGAGCGGCGGGAGAACCAGGCCAGGATCGAACGGGCCAAGCGCCAGTTCCGGGAACTTTTCGACCTGAATCCCCTGCCGTTCTGGGTCTTCGATGTGCAGTCGCTTCGGTTCCTTGCCGTCAATGAAACCGCGATACGGAAGTACGGTTACTCCCGCGAGGAATTCCTGTCCATGACCATCCTCCAGATCCGGGCGCCGGAAGACCGGCAGGCGGTGCAGGAGTCGGTAGGCGACTCGACAGAGCCGCGCGAATCCGAACGGGTGTGGATCCACTACACCCGCGACGGGCGTCCCATGTATGTCCGCGTCCACAGCAGCAGCATTCAGTTCGACGGGCGGGCGGCGCGTCTCGTCCTGGCCGAGGACGTGAGCGAACGGGTGGCCTACGAGGAGGACCTGGCCTGGCGGGCCACGCATGACGAAAGCACGGGCCTGCTGAAGCTGCGCGCGCTGATCACCCAGGTCGACGCGCGTGCGCAGAGCTGGCATACGGCGTATGGCGTGGTCTATATCCAGTTGCGCGACCTGGAAGTCGTTTCTCCCACCTTGGGCCGGAGATTGGGCGAAACCATCGTGTCGGAGCTTTCGAAGAGGTTGACCGCCATCGCCCAGTCGTTCGGGCCTGCGGCTTATCTGCCGTCCGATTCATTCGTCCTTGTCGCAAGGGACGGCAATCGGGTGGGCAACCTGGTATCGAAGATCGTTGGCGCGTTGGCGGAGCCCGTGGAGTTCGAGGGCGGCAGCCATCGCATGGATGCCTGGATAGGCATCGCACACTCTCCTGGCCCCGTGCCGGGAGCTGCGGAACAGGTGGTCGACCACGCGGCGCTTGCCGCCTTGCATTCCCGGAACGAGAACGAAGCCGCAACTCCTTTCCGGCTGGAAATGACCGAGCAGGCATCCGAACGGCTGGCCACCATTTCCCAGCTGCGGAGCGCGCTCGCCCACGGCGAATTCGAGCTCTTCTTCCAACCCATCGCATGCCTGAGGTCGGGGGAGACGGTGGCATTGGAAGCCCTGCTTCGATGGCGCAAGGACGGGAGCTATGTCCCTCCCTCCTATTTCATCCCGCTGAGCGAAGAGTCGGGCCTGATCGTGCCGATAGGGGAATGGGTCCTGGAAAAGGCGGCGGCGGCGCGAGCGATGCTCCGCGCTGCGGGAATCGACGATGTCTCGATCGCCATCAACGTGTCGGCCATCCAGTTCGTCGGCGGCGATCTGCCGGCAAAGTTGCGTCAGGCATTGTCCAAATACCGTCTGCCGCGGGGCGCGCTACACATCGAGCTGACCGAGACGGCGATGCTGAAAAGCAGGGACGCCGTGCGTTCGTTGCTGGAGGAAATCCAGCGCGAAGGCGTCGGCATATCGATAGACGATTTCGGCACGGGCTTCTCCAGCATGGCCTATCTGCGCGATCTGCCGCTGGACCACCTGAAGATCGACAGGAGTTTCGTGGCCGGCGTGCATCGCGACGAAAGGAACGCTTCCATCTGCCGCGCGCTCATCGAACTGGCGCGCGGGCTCGGGCTGCGAACCGTCGCCGAAGGGGTCGAGGAGAAGGGCGAGCTCGACTGGTTGAGGGACAATGCTTGCGATCAGGTGCAAGGGTATTTCGTGGCAAGGCCGTGCCCGCTCGATCGAGTGATGGCGACGCTCCGCCCTGCGGCCGCGCCCGTTCGATGAAAGGGACCGGCAAGTCCGCAAGGCCTCCGGTGCGCTATGCATCGGCTACAGCGTTTTGCGCCGACGTCCGGTTCGCCGGGCCGGTGGCCATTCGGCATCAAGGGTCTCAGACGGCTTCGACGACCTGTGCGCGGCGCAACAGCGGATCGATGCAGGCCCGATAGTTGCGGCCGCTGATCAAGCGGCGGCCGCCATGCAGGTCGAGGCGGTAACGGCCCGAGCCGATCGGCTTGATTTCGCGGATCGCCGCCGCGCGCACCACCAGCGAGCGATGCACGCGCAGGAACAGCGCCGGGTCGAGTTCCTGCGCGAACGCCGCCAGCGTGCGCCGCAACACGTAACGCCCCTGCTCGCAATCGATTTCCAGATAGTTGCCCTGCGCCTCGATCACGTTGATCTGCCGCTCGGGTACCAGATGCACGCGTTGCCCGATCTGCAGCGGAATCCGCCGTGTGCCGCCGTCATCCGGCGGAACGCGCAGGCCGTTCAGGGCCTGGCGTTCGCGCAGGCGCTCCACCGCCTGGGCGAGGCGCTCGGCGGATACCGGCTTGAGCAGGTAGTCCGCCGCGCGCGCGTCGAACGCGCGCGCCCCGTGTTCCTGCCAGGCGGTGACGAACACCACCATGGGCAGCGGACCCTGCCAGCGCGCCAGCGCGGCGAACCCGTCCGGGCCGGGCATTTCGATGTCCAGGAACAACACGTCCAGCGGCTGCCGCTGTGCCGTGGCCAGCAGTTCGTCGACATCGACGCATTCGGCGACGACCTGGAACTCGCTGCCGGCCACTTTTTCCAGCAGGCGGCGCAGGCGCGATCGCGCCAACGGCTCGTCGTCGACGATGGCGGCCTTCAGGTTCATGCGAACGCCTCGACCGCAGTCGTGCTGCCCGCATGGCGGGACAGCGGCAGGCGCAGTTCCACGCCATAGAAGTCCGGGCCGATGTCGAGGCGCTGCATTCGCGCGCGTTCGCCGTACAGCAGTTGCAGGCGATCGGCCACGCTGCGCAGGCCGATGCCGTTGCCGCGGCGGTCGCCGTCGTCGG
>DASRYD010000419.1:0-3672 GCA_035653955.1 Pseudoxanthomonas sp. | reverse complement strand
GACCGCGGGGACCTGGAAGCTGGAGAGTTCGACGTCGTCCACCACATTGGTCAACAAACGCCGCGCCGCCGCCGCCTCGGCCACGGCGCGGTTGACCGTGGGGTCGTCGGTGGCGGCAATGACCAGCCAGGCTTCGTCGAGCCATTCGATCCGGAAGGCGCCCGCGCGCCAGTGCAGGCGACCCTGTTCCAGCCATTCGTGCAGGCGGGCGGTCAGGTCCGGGGCGCCGACCATTGGCCGGGCGCCGGAGAGAAGCAGGGCCTCCACCTTGCGCTCGGCCACCATGCCCCCGCCGACCACCAGCACCGGACGGTCGCGAAGATCGGCGAACAGAGGGAACAGGGTGGCGCTCACGGGCGAAGATCCGGGTCGGGAAGGCCAAGCTAATGCCCGGTTATAAGCCTTGGGAAATAACGACCCGCTTCCCACATATGCCTTCCGGTTATGGACGGAGCACGCTGGAAGGGCGCCAAATCCACTACATTCGCGCTTATCACCTTTGTTCATGACCGCTCCGGCCCGCGCCGATGACGCTGACCCAGCTCCGCTACCTGATCGCCATCGCCGACGCCGACCTGAACATCACCCTGGCGGCGACGCGGGTGCATGCGACCCAGCCTGGCCTGTCCAAGCAGCTCAAGCAGCTGGAGGACGAGTTGGGCTTCCTGCTGTTCGTGCGCAAGGGCCGCAGCCTGGAGACTGTAACCCCGGCCGGCGCGGTGGTGATCGAGCGCGCCCGCGCGGTCCTGGCCGAGGCCAACAACATCCGCACCTATGCGGCCAACCAGCGTCGCGAGAGCCAGGGCCAGCTGATCCTCGCCACCACCCACACCCAGGCGCGCTTCGTGCTGCCGCCGGCCATCGCCCGGATCAAGCAGGCCTATCCGCAGGTCAGCGTGCACCTGCAGCAGGCTGCCGAAAGCGCCGCGCTGGACCTGCTGGGCGAGGGCGATGCCGACATCGCCGTGATCAGTACCGCCGGCGACACGCCGCAGGCCGGCATTGCGGTACCGCTGTATCGCTGGCGGCGCCTGGTCGTGGTGCAGCGCGAACATCCGCTGGCGCGAACCGGCCAAGCGCCGGGCATGGCGGAACTCGCCGCGCAACCGCTGATCAGCTATGAGTCGTCGACGCGACCGGGTTCGTCGCTGCAACGCGCCTTCGCCCGCGTCGGGCTGGAGCCGAACATCGCACTGACCGCACTCGACGCCGACCTGATCAAGACCTACGTGCGCGCCGGACTCGGCGTGGGCCTGCTGGCCGAAATGGCCATCGGCGCAGGCGATGCCGACCTGTGCGCCTGGCCTGCGCCGCCGGAAGTGGACGAATGCATCGCCTGGGCGGTGCTGCCGCGCGAGCGCGTGCTGCGCGATTACGCGCTGGAACTGGTGCAGGCATTGGCGCCGCAGATCGATCGCCGCGACCTGCGCCGGGTGCTCGACGGCAACCAGGAAGCGAACTGGCCGGTGCCGCCGACCTGGGAATCGCTGACCCAGACGATCACCTCGTGAGGCGATGAGCGCGGATGAACGCGCGACCAATCCGAGACCAGTCGGTTTCGCGCGAACCGTGGCGCCGCGCGCTGAAGGCGCTTCCAAACGCGGGTTATCATGCGGCGGTCACGATCTTCCGCCAGCCCATGCCCCGCTTCCCGTTTCGTAAATGCCTGTCCGTGGCCGTTGGGTTCGCCGCTGCGCTGTCGCTGACCGGCTGTCTGGGCCTTTCCCTGTCGAAGAAAGGCGAGATGCTGGCCAAGGAAACCTTCGACGCCGACGGCACATTTTCCCGCACGTTCGAACATGCGCCGGCGCAGGTGTGCGAAGCCGCGCGCCGGGCCCTGCTCAGCCAGGGCTACGTGGTGGCCAAGGCGACGCCGGATGCGATCGAGGCCGGCAAGAACTTCCAGCCCGAATCGGAAGTGCACGAACAACTGCAGCTCCGCGTGTCCTGCGTGGTGATGGCGTCGGGCCAGTCGTGGATATCGGCCAGCGCCAACCAGGAGCGCTACAACCTGAGCAAGCGCAACACCTCGGCCAGCGTCGGCGTGGGTGGGCTGGGTTCGCTGTCGGTGCCGATCGGCAGCACCGACGATTCGCTGGTGCGGGTCGGCAGCATGACCGTACAGGACCCGGAGTTCTACCGTTCGTTCTTCAAGCTGGTCGAACGCTACCTGCCGGCGGTGATCACGCTGGATACGGAAGCCGAAGCCAAGGCCAAGGCCGAAAAGGAAGCCGAAGAGGCCGCCGCGGCCAAGGCCCGGCAGGAGGCCGCTGCCGCCGCCGCGGAAACGCAGCCGTGGCAATCGTTCGCGCCGGTGGTGTGGCCGAGCGCGCCGCAGCCTGCGACGCGCTCGGAAACCAAGACGCCGTAAATCGAGGCGCGATTCCCCTGTGGGGGCGGCTTCGGCCGCGAATGCTTTCCGCCAATGTGCTGGAGCATTCGCGAGCGGGCTTGTTCCCACAAAGGCCGTTCCCTGCCGCTTACACGCTTTCGTGGATACCGCATTCGCGCTTCAGGCCGAAGAAGCGCGTGTCTTCCTCGCGCATGCCCGGTTGCCAGCGCGTGGTGGTGTGGAAGTCGCCGATCGATACGTAACCTTCGTCCCACAGCGGGTGGTAGGGCAGGTCGTGCTTCTTCAGGTAGGTCCACACGTCGCGGTCGTTCCAGTCGGCCAACGGGTTGACCTTCAGGCGGCCGTTGCGCAGTTCGACGAAGGCGGTTTCGCGGCGACTTTCCGACTGGCTGCGGCGCAGGCCGGTGAACCAGGTGCGCACGTCGAGTTCTTCCAGCGCGCGGCGCAGCGGCTCGACCTTGCGCAGGTGGTTGTAGCGTTCGATGCCTTCCAGCCCCTGTTCCCACAGCTTGCCGTGGCGCGCTTCCATCCATGCGCGGCTGACCAGCGGGCGGTAGACGCGCAGATTGAGCCGCAGGCGTTCGACCAGCTCGTCGGCGAAGCGGTAGGTTTCCGCGAACAGGTAGCCGGTGTCGACCAGGATCACCGGGATGTCCGGTTGCTGCGACGACAGCAGGTGCAGCGCCACCGCCGACTGCGCGCCGAAGCTCGACGACAGCGCGTGGTTGGCCGCGCCGTTGGCCAGCGCCCATTCGACGCGTTTTTCCGCACCCAGTCCTTGCAGTTGCGCGTTGATGTCCTGCAGGTCGGCGGGATCGAAGGTGGAGGGCAGCGCGCTCATTGCAGTTCCAGGGAAATTTGCCGGTGCGTCGGGTAGGGCGGCAGGGCGACGATGCCGGCGCGATGCAGGAAGTCGCCGAAGCCTTCGCCGTATCCGCGTTCGGCGGCGTAGCGCGCGAACAGCGGGTCCAGCGCGTCGAGGATTTCGGCTTCGACGATGTTTTCGCGGTACAGCGTGTTCACGCGCTGGCCACGGTGGTCGGCGCCGAGGAACAGGTTGTAGCGGCCCGGCGCCTTGCCGACCAGGGCGATTTCGCCGAGGTACGGCCGCGAGCAGCCGTTCGGGCAGCCGCTGATGCGCAACAGGATCGGCGCGTCGCGTAGGCCGTGTTTTTCCAGCAGCGGGGTCAGCTTCGCGGTGAAATCGGGCAGGTAGCGCTCGGCTTCGGCCATCGCCAGGGCGCAGGTCGGCAGGGCGACGCAGGCGACCGCATCGCGTTGCAGTGCGGTCTGCGCGCGGCTGCCGTCGTCCAGCGCAT
>DASRYD010000418.1:0-9744 GCA_035653955.1 Pseudoxanthomonas sp. | reverse complement strand
CGCGACCGCCGCGCACGCGCCGCTGGATCCGGCCCAGCTGTCGCCGCAGCGCCAGCTGGTGGTGTTCGAGGCCGAGGAATGCCCGTACTGCGCCAAGTTCCACGCCGAAGTGCTGTCGAAGTGGAAGAGCCCGGTGCCGGTCGCGACCACGCTCAGCGCGCAGCCGCCGGCCGGCTGGACCCTGCAGAAGGCCCTGTTCGCCACGCCGACCATCGTGCTGTTCGAGAAGGGCGCCGAGGTGTCGCGTTACACCGGCTACAACGGCGACCAGGCGCGTTTCTGGTCGTGGCTGGGCCAGCGCCTGCTGACCCCGGAACAGCGCCGCATCGCCTTCGAGAAGGGCACCGAAATACCGTTCACCGGTTCCAACCTGGACGAGCAACGCAACGGCACCTATGTCGATCCGGTCAGCGGCGCGCCGCTGTTCCGTTCCGACACCAAGTTCCACAGCGGCACCGGCTGGCCGAGCTTCTTCAACCCGCTGCCGGGCGCGGTGGTCGAACGCACCGACCGTTCGCAGGGCATGCTCCGCACCGAAGTGGTCAGCGCCAGTTCCGGCATCCATCTCGGCCACGTGTTCGACGACGGCCCGCCGCCGACCGGCAAGCGCTACTGCATCAACGGCGACGTGCTGGTGTTCGTGCCGGACAAACCGGGCGAGGATTGAGGCCGCATGGTGTCGGGCGACAAGAGGCATGGCACGATTGACGCATGGATACCAAAACGATCACGGGCGGCACGATCCACAAGCTCCCATCCGATTTTCGAAAGGCCATCGAATCCGATAGCGCGGCCAGGAGCCTCTGGACCGGGATAACCCCGATCGCACGAAACGAATGGATATGTTGGGTTACATCGGCCAAGAAGGAAGAAACCAGGAAACGCCGTATTGAAGTCGGCCTCGACAAAATGCGCGGAGGAATGCGCAGGCCATGCTGTTGGCCCGGCTGTCCGCACCGCTGAGGCGCGATGAAATCGAGCCTATCGCCCGGCAATGCGTCTCAGCCGACGGGGCTTCGCCCTGCGATATCGACTTCCCTCGCTTGCTTCGTCCGTTCGGTGCGGCTGAACGCGAATGTTGGCGGCAAGGCTGTCAGGAAGGTATCGGCATGAAAGCATCCATAGCCCCGATGCTTCCCGTTCTGCGCGGCTCGAGTGCTGCCGATTTCCACCGATCCGCTTTTGACGCGAACGTGCTGTTTCGCATCGATGATGACACCGGCGCGATTGTCGCTCGCCGCCCGATCCGTGGCGCGGATTTCCGGATTGCGGACGAGTCTCCGCGGCACGCGAACATAGCCCGGAGTCGCTGGACGGCTCTACGGCCAGGATGGAGCTGGTCGTCGACGAAAAACCGGCCCCTTCCGGGGCCGGCCTGCAACTGGATTGGAACACCCGGGTTATTAGAAATCGTAGCGAACGGTGAGGCGGACGCTACGCGGATCGGTGTAGTACAGCACTTGGCCGTATCGCTGGGAAATCTGCGTACGGTTGGCCGCGGAGCGATCGAAGAACGCGGTCGGGGTCTGGGTGTCGAACAAGTTCAGGACATCCATCCCCACGCTCAAGCCAGCGAGCCAGCTTGGCGTGTAGGTCACGTTGAGGTTGAATGTCGCGGTCCACGGGGTTTCGCCGGCCGCACCGCGCGGCGAGAAGTGGTAGTCCGCGTTCGGCACCGCGTCGGGGTCATTGACCGCGGTCTGGGCGCCCGGCACGCCGCAGTAGTAGTACGAAGCGCTGTTGTAGATGCCCGACTTCGCGTACGGCCAGAAGCTGGTGCAGCTACGCGGACGGCCGCTCTGGACGATCAACGAGCCGCCTACGCGCCATTGGCGGCTCAGCATGATGGAGCCGAACGCCTTGACCTGGTGGGTACGATTGTTCGGCAGCGGACCGCCCGCTCCCGCCATCAGCTCCGGCAAGTCCCAGTCCTGCGATACGGACACGTCGGATTGGCCACCGCCGCCGGTGTCGGTCGATGAATTCAACTGACCTTCCGCATTGCCCCAGTTGTGCGCCAGCGTGTACTCCAGCTTGCCGCGCAGCATGCCGTCGTTGTATTCGGCGAACAGATCCAGTGCGGCATACCGTCGCTTCAACTTCGGCAGGGCCAATTCCCCGGCGCTGTAGGTCACCTTCTCGAAGCTGCCATCCTCCTGTTGGATCCAGAAAGTATTGGCTTCGCCCGGATTGAGGATGAAGCAGGCGCCGCCCAGCACCGGCGAACAGTTGTCGTCGATCGCGCTCTTCAGGTCGCGATAGGTCAACTTGGCGCCCCAGCTCAGGGTGGCGTCGAGCACCTGCTCCATGCCCAGGATGTACTCATCCTGGTAGTGGGCCTTCAGGCCCTCTGCCGAAACCGTGCGCGGATCGGGGGCAACGCCGCATTCCTTGTTCGTCGACACGGCGCCATTGCCGCATACGAACTCCTGTGTGGTCAACGGGATCGGGGTCAGGCCGTTCGGGGTGCCATCGGCATTGATGCTTGTGTAGGTGTAGAACTGGCTGGCGATCAGACTGCCATTGGCCGCACGGATGGCGACGTTGTTCGGCATGGCCAGGTGGTAACGGCCGGCATTGCCGTAGACCTTCAGGCTGGAATCGCCCTTCACGTCCCAAGAAAAGCCGATACGGGGCGCCCAGTTGTCCTTCTGGCTGACGTAGATCTTGTCGTCGCCGTTGTAGTTGTCGAAGCCATCGTTGCGCAAGCCCAGCGACAACAGGAAGTTGTCGGTGACCTGCCAGCGGTCCTCCAGGTACCAGGCATGCTGCACGGTGCGCACCTTGCCGCCGGTGGTGTTGTAGTCCTTCGTCACGTAGTAACCCTGCGTGCCGAGGCCGCCGCCGCTGGCCGGCGAACCCACGCCGTGGCTGGCGTCGATCGCGGCGCTCGGGCTGCCGAAAGCATAAGTCCAGCGGTAGCCTGGTCCGGAGAAACTGGCAAAACGGAACGACTCAGCTTCGAAGTGATCCACGCCGGCGCGCAACTCGTGGTTGCCCAAAGCGTAGATCGCGTCGAAGCGATAACCCTTGGTCTTGTCGAACGTCGGCACGCCAACGCTCAGGTAGGGCTGAGGGCTGGTGATCGAAGAATAGGCGGCCGGCACATTGGCCGAATTGATGTTGATGAAAGTCTTGCTGGGGTCGTAGCCCGGCACGCCCGCGGGCAGATGGTCGATCTTCTGCTGGCCATACAGGGCCGAGATCGTCAGGTTGTCGGTCCAGTAGCCGGTGTACTTGCCGACGTACAGGCGGGCGTTGTCCTCCGTGGTACCGCTGACGGCCACGATGTCGTCGTGCTGCAGGGTGTCGTAGTCGAATCCGGAATAAGCGAAATCGTATTGGGTATTGTCCTGGACGCCGGTCAGTTCAAGGATGTGCTTATCGGTGATGTTCCAGTCCACCTTCGCCGTCGAGCGCGGATAGGTGTAAGTGAAGTCGTTCCAACCCTGGGCCGCCACGTTGGCCAGACGCGCAAAGCGCACGGCGGTACCATCGGTTTTTTCGCGTTCGGCATTGGCATAAACGAACAGCCGGTCCTCAATGACCGGGCCGCCGGCCCATACGCCGTATTTCAGGCTTTCCGCCGTGTTCTGCTTGCGGTGCATGTACAGCGTGCCGTCGGTCCAGTTCAACGGGTTCTGGGCCGCGGCGGTATCGGTGTAGTGACTGTCCGCGGACCAGTGGCCGGTATCCGGGTAGTAGATGTCCTCCGCGTTGCCTTTCAGCGACTTCGGGGTCCAAACCGCGTACACCCCGCCCTTCCACTGGTTGGTGCCGCGTTTGGTGATGACGCTGACCACGCCGCCGGTGGAGCGGCCGTACTCGGCACCGTAACCGCCCAGCAGCACTTGCTGCTGGTCGATGGAGTCGAAGCCCAGTGCGGTAAAGCCGATCGAGGCCAACGGGTTGGTGACCGGATAGCCGTTTATGTAGTAGGCATTTTCCGAAGCGGCAGCGCCTCCGAAACTACCGATACCGCTGCGCGAAACCACGGGCCTGCCCGCCATGGCCATGCCGGGCGCGGAAGACATGTCGTACGAGGTGGAGGAGATCACGCCCGGGGCCAACAGGGACACGTCGTTGAGATTCTGGCCTACCGCGTACTGCGCCAGCTCCTTGGCGCTGAACACGGTACGCGTATCGGTCTGCGAGACGTCGACGGTCGGCCCAGTGGAGCCAGTGACGGTTACCGTATCGAGAGTCGTGGCGGCGGCGGTCGTGAAGTCGACCTCCGAGCCGGTCGCGACATGCACCAGCACGTTGCGGCTGTCGGAACCTACGCTGACCTTGTAGTTGCCCGGCAACACCGATACCGCGCGGTAGTTGCCGTTCGCGTCCGCAGTCACCGTGCGGCTCGCGCCCGAGTCGACGTTCGTGATGGTGATGGCCTGGCCCGCCTGGGCCTTGCCGAAAATCGCGCCGCTGGTGCTTTGCGCCTGCACGCCGCCCGCGAAACACATGCCCAACGCCATGCTCAGCGCGGTTCGTTTCAGGTTCTTGTAGAAATTCCGGGAATCCCTGTGAATGATCATTGGCACTCTCTGCGATTGGGCTGGAGAAACGCGATCGACTGTCACGACCGATCAGCGAAGCAAGTGCGACCGTGATGTCGCCCAAACGAAGTTAACGTTATCTTTATGTGTGCGTTATGCGGAGATTGCGTATTTCGCCCGCAGAAACGCTTCCCGCTTCGGACTCGACGAACCCCGCCCGCTTCCAGATAGCCGCTCTCCTTTCGCAAGTTCTGCACATATTCGGCGCAACGCCTGCGCATCTTTTCATGCCGAAGAATGGGTGACGCGCGCACCGCCGGCTTCTGGATGAACCGCAGTCGCCCGGCCGATCATTTCCGCTGACGACGGAAGCGGGATCGGATTCCGTCGGAACCGTGCGGGACAAACTTTATCCGCAACGCTTGCAAGGCGTGGACCGGCCCTAGGGAAGGCACGATGACAACGGCAACTGCAGCGACTGCAGCCCTCTTCCCAGGTCGGCGGTTTCCGCAAACAGTACCAACCCCATGTCGGCGCCGACGGCGTTGGCCGGGAACTCCACAAAGGCATGGCCCGAAATCCCCCTTTCCCCTAGTCGCCATGGGCCATGCAACGCGCGCACCACGCGTTCGTGGCGCAGTCTTTTCCCTTTGTTTTCACCTGCAGCGACGCGATCGGTGACCAGCCCATCCTGGTAAAGCGCCAACCAAAGCCGACCGTCGACGGCTACCGCTTTCGTATCGGCCCGCACCGGCGCGGCCTGCACGCGCACATCGACGCCCCTGTCCGCACGCGACGCTGTCAGCTTCAGCCCGACAGACGCGGCGTCTTGCCCCAATCGTTCGACCAACGCGTCGACGGCAGATGATTTGCGCCAATCCAGCATGGTCTTCGCGCCCACCATCACCTGTGGCGTGTACACCACCTGCTTGCCGGCACTGGCAACGCGGATCTGCTGGCGCTTGGTGTTCGCCGCCGAGGAAAACCGGTCGGGCCAACCCAGGTCATTCCAATAATCGACGTGGAAAGCGAGCGCGGCGGCGTCGGTCCTGCCTTTCCAGCGCTCCATCCATCGGTCCGCGGGCGGGCATTCGTTGCAGCCTTCCGCGGTGTACAACTCGACCAGCGGGACGAACGTCGTGCCGCTGGCAGCCTCGCATGCCGCATCCACGCCAGCGGCATGCGCAGGCGCCGATGAAACCAGCAGCATCAAACAGATGGGCGTCAGGCGCATTGTCCGCTCCGCGATTCCGACGTCATTGACCGCACTCTAGCCATGGCCGGGCCTGCGCGTTATGCGGGAATTGCGTACTTGCCGCCCGCATCCTGCATGTCCTCGAAAACCCGGGTCCGTTCCGCGATGCGAGCGCACCGACGCACCTGGCTCCGAGCAATTCCGGCGCAACAGCGCCGCAACGCGTGCACAGCAGGCGATCCGCGCGCGATGCACAGTGCCTGCGCCGGCATTGCTCTCTCTCTGCCGGAATATGGAAGGCCGCAGCGGATGCTGCGGCCTTCCTTTTCCGCGGATCGCGCGCCAATCCGGCGATTGGCCCCCATGCGGGCGAATGTATTGGCTCTCAATGGGCCGCGGGTACGGGGCTATGTTCCCGCCATGAGCGCGACCTCCGCCGCGCACCTCATCCGGGACCCGCCTTGATGGAACTGCGTCGACACAGACTCCGCATGTCGGATCAGCTGGTCCTGGCGAACGATCCAGGCGCCGGACTGCATTCGATCCTGGCCCAGGGACGTGGCGCGAGGGTCGAGATTCCCGCCGGATGGCTCAGTGTGTGCTGGGCCGTACGCGGCCGCTTGCGCCTCGATGCGGACGGCCGCGAATGGGAACTGGCTTCCGGGCAAGTCCAGATCTGGCGCGATACACCCTTGCAATGCCGGAGTGGCGCGCATCACGGCTGGATCGTCGTGACCGGGCCGAAACGCGCATGGAATTGGCTGTCTCCGCAACGCGAATCGATCGCCCGCCCCGAGCTGTTGCTTTGGCAAGGCCGCATCTGCCGCGACGTCGCCCACGTGCTTTCCTGCATGGCGAGGGGAGATGCGCAGTGCATGCCGGAACGCGACCGTACCCTGGCCATCGCGCTTTCGGACAGCCTGCGCGATGCGCAGAAGGAACTGCACGGCAGGCTGGCCCGCTGTGGCGGCCGCGGGTTCGCTCGCCGGCAACACATGCTGATGCGCTTGTTGCGGGTTAGGCATGCGATCCGCCACAGCGAGGACCAGCGCCCCAACCTCGTCGGTCTCGCCAGGATGGCCAATTATTCGACCTTCCACCTGATCCGCGTGCATCGCATGGTGTTCGACGAAACACCGTTCGAATACGCCACCCGCTTGCGCGCGGAACGCGCGTGGCGCATGGTGAGCGGCACCGACCTGCCGATCTGCGAAATCACCGAAATGTTGGGCTTCGAAAGCCAGAGCGCGTTCTGTCGCGTGTTCAAGAACGTCTTCGGAACCACCGCATCCGAGGTCCGCCGCGGCATCGACGCATTGCGTACGCGCGCCGCCTGAATATCGCAAACAGGGAACCGAACCATGCTCAAAAGTCTCTCGCCGGCCACGCCGGGACGCACCGCCATGCCGGGAACCGGCGCCGCTCATCCGTGGCGCCCGCTCCTGATCGGCACCGCGCTCATAGGCAGCGCCGACCTGCTGTTCGCCTGGTCGTTCTGGGCGTCGAAAGGCGTGAGCTTCGTCGACATCCTGCATTCCATCGCCCGCGGCTGGTACGGCAAGGCCAGCGACGGCATGGGGATGACCAGCGCGCTGGTCGGTGCGGCTTCGCACTACACGATCATCTTCGGCATGTTGCTGGCCTACTCGCTGGCTGCACGCCTGCATGCCGGCTTCACCCGGTACGTCATCGTGTTGGGCGCGGCCTACGGTCTGTTGCTGTACCTGATCATGAACTTCGTATTGTTGCCGCTTTCCGCGGCGGGTCTGCCGAAGTTCAACAATCTTGCGTGGGTGGCGTCCAGCATCGCGATGCACATGCTGATCGGCGTGATGATCGCGTGGTTCGTGAAGAAAGCGCTGGCGCGCTGATCCCGGCCGGTTTGTAGATCCGGATCCATCCGGCTGCTTTTGCTTTCCGCATCGGGCCCGAAAGCAACCGGGCATGCTCGGCTCTACAAGCCGCGGACCTCAATGCCCGCCGTCCAGCGCCTTCAATTCGCTGACCAGCGCGCTGGCCATCTCGGCGCCGTCGCCGTACAGCATGCGGGTGTTGTCGGCGTAGAACAGCGCGTTCTCGATGCCCGCGAAGCCGGTGCCTTTGCCGCGCTTGATCACGATGGTGTTCTTCGAATTGACCACGTCGAGGATCGGCATGCCGTAGATCGGCGAAGCCGGATCGGTCTTCGCCACCGGATTGACCACGTCGTTGGCGCCGATCACCAGCGACACGTCGGTATTGGCGAATTCCGGATTGATGTCGTCCATGTCGGCGATCAGGTCGTAGGGCACGCCCGCCTCGGCCAGCAGCACGTTCATGTGCCCCGGCATGCGCCCGGCGACCGGATGGATGGCGAACTTCACTTTCACTCCGCGATCCATCAGGCGCTGGGTCAGTTCCCAGATCTTGTGCTGGGCCTGCGCCACCGCCAGGCCATAACCCGGCACGATCACCACGCGCTCGGCGAAGGCCATCATCGCGGCGACGTCGGCGGCTTCGATCGGCTTCATCGAACCGCCGATCTCCTGCATCTGCGCGCCACCGGCGCCGAAGTTGGAGAACAGCACGTTCTTGATCGACCGGTTCATCGCCTTGGCCATCAACCGGGTCAGCAGGATGCCCGCCGCGCCGACCATCATGCCGGCGATGATCAGCGCCTCGTTGCCCAGCACATAGCCTTCGAACGCCACCGCGAGACCGGTGAACGCGTTGTACAGCGAAATCACCACCGGCATGTCGGCGCCGCCGATCGGCAGGGTCATCAGCACGCCCAGCGCCAGTGCGGCGAGGAAGAACACGACGATCACCGGCACGCCCAGCTTCCACGCGGCCAGTGCGCCTAGCGCCACGGTGGCCAGCGCGACCAGCGCGTTGAACCATTGTTGTCCCGGGAAGGTGTAGCGCTTGTCCATGCGCCCGTCGAGCTTGGCCCAGGCGATGATCGAACCCGACAGCGACACCGCGCCGATCAGCGAACCGACCACGGCCAGCGCCAGGGTGACCTTGCCCGGCTGGCGCGCGGCCAGTTCGGCAATGGCGCTGGGGCTCCAATTCGACGTGTCGCGTCCGGCCAGCGCGGCGAAGCGCAGCAGTTCCACTGCGCCGATCGCCGCGGCCGAACCGCCGCCCATGCCGTTGAACAGCGCGACCATCTGAGGCATGTCGGTGATCGCGACCTGCTTGCCCCAGGCCCAGGCGACGAAGATGCCGATGACCGCCGCCAGCAGGATCAGGGTGACGTTGTGCAGTCCCGGCAGGAACAGCGTCGCCACCGTGGCGATGACCATGCCAAGGCCGGCCCAGCGGATGCCGCTGCGCGCGGTGGTGGGCGAGGCCATGCGCTGCAGCCCCAGCAGGAACAGCGTGGCCGCGACCAGGTAGCTGGTCTTGACCAGGATCGGCAGGAACTCGGCGAGGGCCATTACTTGCCCTCCTTGCCGGCCGGCTTCTTGCTGGACTTGAACATTTCCAGCATGCGCTCGGTGACCACGTAGCCGCCGGCGGCGTTGCCCGCGCCAAGCAGCACCGCGAGGAAGCCGATGGCCTTCTCCAGCGTGGTGTCGGCGTGGCCCAGCACCACCATCGCACCGATCAGCACGATGCCGTGGATGAAGTTGGAACCCGACATCAGCGGGGTGTGCAGGATCACCGGCACCCGCGAGATGATCACGTGGCCGGCGATGGCCGCCAGCATGAAGATGTACAAGGCCACGAAACCGTCGTTCATGCGCTGCTCTCCGGGGCACCGGCGCCCGCCCGCATCATAACCGCGGCTGAACCCGCCGGGAAATCGCGGAAAGGTGTCAACCGCAACGTTCCGCGGGCGTTTTCCCCCTCGCAACACCGCCCCGTCATGAGAAGAGGAGACCCGCCATGCGACACCGTTCATTGCTCGGCCTGACCGTCCTGCTGCTCGGCGTGGCCGGCAGCGCCGCCGCCGCGGATTACGGCGACCGCGTCGACCACCGCCTCGACCGCAAGGGCGAACGCATCGAACGCCGGCTCGACGCCCGTGGCGAACGCATCGAGGCGCGGTACGACCGTCGTGCCGCC
>DASRYD010000417.1:0-3952 GCA_035653955.1 Pseudoxanthomonas sp. | reverse complement strand
ACGGCGGCCCAGGCGGTCGCTCGGTGCCTGCGCGCGTCGGCCCCACGGGAAGATCAGCGCCCACAGCAGCCACACCACCGGGCGGATCGGGAAGTTGCGCAGCGCCGCCGACAACGCCCCTTCGATCTCGTGCACGCTGTTGTGGAAAGCCCACGCCAGCAACGGCTGGTCAGCGGCCGGCGCGCCCTCGTCGTGGTAGCGCTTGAGCATGGCGCTGGTCATGTACAGGTGGCTGAGCACGTCGCCCAGGCGCCCGGACAGCGATTCCTTGAACTTCAGCTTGCCGCCCAGCAGCAGCATCGACACGTCGGCCATCAGCGCGAGGTTGGCCGAGTAGCGATCCAGCTTGCGGAAGTAGCGGCGGGTGTAGCCGTCGCCGGGCGCCTTGCCGAACTTCGCCGCGGTCAGGCCGAACCAGAACGAACGCACCGCGTTGGAGAAGGCGTAGCCGATGTGGCCGAACAGGTTGCGGTCGAACGCCTCCAGGCCGGCCTTCGCGTCCGGGTCCTGCGCGGCCTTCATTTCCTTCAGCACCCACGGATGACACAGGATCGCGCCCTGTCCGAAGATCAGCAGGCTGCGGGTCATGATGTTGGCGCCTTCCACGGTGATCGCGATCGGCGAGGCCTGCCAGGCGCGGCCGGCGAAGTTGCGTGGACCCAGGATGATGCCCTTGCCGCCGAGCACGTCCATCACGTCCTTGCTGACGTCGCGGCCCATCGTCGTGCAGTGGTACTTGGCGATGGCCGAGGGCACCGCAGGCTTCTCGCCGCGATCGACCGCGGCCGCAGTGGCTTGCGATAACGCGCTGGTCGCGTAGGCCTTGCCGGCGATGCGCGCCAAGGCTTCCTCAACACCCTCGAAGCGGCCGACCGACAGGCCGAACTGCTTGCGGATGCGCGCATAGGCACCGGTGACGATCGCGCCGATCTTGGCGCCGCCGCTGGCGGTGGAGGGCAGGGTGATCGAACGTCCGATCGACAGGCATTCGCTGAGCATGCGCCAGCCTTCGCCGATGCCGTTTTCCTCGCCGATGATCTGCGACAGCGGCAGGAACACTTCGTGTCCGCGCACCGGGCCGTTCTGGAACGGCGAGTTCAGCGGGAAATGGCGGCGGCCGACTTCCACCCCGGCGGTATCGCGCGGCATCAGCGCCAGGGTGATGCCCAGGTCGCGCTTGTCGCCGAGCAGGCCGTCCGGGTCGTACATGCGGAAGGCCAGGCCAATGATCGATGCGACCGGCGCCAGGGTGATGTAGCGCTTGTCGAAGGTCAGCTTGATGCCGACGACCTTGGCGCCGTTCCATTCGCCTTCGCAGACGATGCCGTAGTCGGGAATCGAAGTCGCATCGGAGCCGGCGAACGGGCCGGTCAGGCCGAAGCACGGTACTTCGCGGCCGTCGGCCAGGCGCGGCAGGTAGTGGTCCTTCTGCGCCTCGGTGCCGTAATGCATCAGCAGCTCGCCCGGACCCAGCGAGTTGGGCACGCCGACCGTGCTGCTGAGCACGGTGGAAACCGAGGCCAGCTTCTGGATCACCTTGTGATGGGCCAGCGCGGAGAAACCGAGGCCGCCGTATTCCTTCGGGATGATCATGCCGAAGAACTTGTGCCGCTTGATGAAGTCCCACGTCTCGGGCGGCAGATCGGCGTGGACGTGGGTGATCTCCCAATCGTTGGTCATCCGGCACAGTTCCTCGACCGGCCCGTCGAGGAAAGCCTGTTCTTCCGCCGTCAGCTGCGGCTTCGGCTGATCGAGCAACTGCTTCCAGTCCGGGTCGCCGGAGAACAGCTGACCTTCGAAGCCCACCGAACCCGACTCCAGCGCAATGCGCTCGGTCTGCGACAACGGCGGCAAAATCTTCCGGTAGAAGCCGAGCAGCGGCGCGGTCACCAGCACCTTGCGCAGGCCCGGGATCAGCAGCGGCACCGCGATCAACGCCACGATCGCCGCAGCCACGATCGTCGCCGCGGGATTGGCTCCGAGCAGCCAGCATGCCACCAGCAAGGTCGCGGTGATCGCGGCCCAGTAGGCCAGCCGCAGGCGATGGTAGGCGGCGACGGCACCCGCCAGCAGGAAGGCGAGGAACGGGGCGAGGATGCTCATGGGGAAACTCCGGGAATCGCTTCGGCAGCGGTGACGTGGGAAAGGGGAGTGGAGGCGGATGCGCTGGACAGTTCGGCCAGATACTCGCGCACGACGCCGGTGAAACCATCGTTGTCGTCGCCGGCCAGCATGTGCGTGGCCTGCGGCAGGTGGGCGTGGCGCGCGTGCGGCACCAGGGACTGGAATTCGGCGATGGTGCGCGCGGAAACCAAGTCGCTGCGGCCGCCGCTGACCAGCAGCACCGGACAGCGGATCGCGCGCGCAGCTTCGGCGATGGCGTCCTGGTGCTGCGCGCAATCGCGCACGAGATCGTCGACCAGGCGCGCGTCCCAATGCCAGCGCCAGCGACCGTCGTTGCCTTCGCGCAGTACTTCGCGCAGTTCTTCCGGCGTCTTGCGGTTGCGCCGGTGCGGCAGGTAGGCGGCGACGACGTCCGCCGCGTGTTCGAGCGAATCGAAACCCTGGGGGAACGCGGTGATGAAACCGAGAATGCGCTGCAGGCCCGCTTCTTCCCAACGCGGGGTGATGTCGACCAGCACCATCGCGCTGAACAACCCGGGCCAGCGCGCTTCGGCGATCAAGCCGAACAACCCGCCCATCGAGGCGCCGACCAACACCGGCGCTTCGGCTTGTTCTCCGGCGACGATGATCAGATCGTCGGCGAACTGGTCGCCGGTGTAGGGCAGCTCGACCGGATTGCGCGCCGATCCCCCGTGGCCGCGAGCGTCGTAACTCAGGCCGGCATGGCCTTCGGCGGCCAACGACTGCGCAGTCCTGCCCCACGCCCCGCGGGTCTGGCCGAAGCCGTGGGCGAACAGCAGCGCCGGCCCGGCTTGTTCACCCTCAAAGCGGCTGATGGCCAACGCCAGCCCGCCTGCACCGAGCAGCGTCGAGGGGCAGCCGCCATCGATGGAATCTGAATTGACCATACGCTTTAGTATGGACCTCGCGGTTTAGAGTAGTCAATCGGTTTCGGGGCCTGCTTTGCCACTTAACTCATTGATTTGCCTGAATTTGTTGCTGCACTGCAGCAAACGTACCAACACAAACCGTTGCGTATGGTTAAATGCGTCACATGAGCACCGAAGCCACCCCACCTCCGGCCACACCGCCACGCAGCACGCGACTCAGCGCCGACGACTGGGCACAGGCCGCACTGGACCTGATTGCCGAAGCCGGGGTCGCCGCAGTCGCGGTCGAACCGCTGGCGCGTCGGTTGGGCGTCACCAAAGGCAGCTTCTACTGGCATTTCCCTTCGCGCGATGCGCTGCTGCAGGCCGCGCTGGAGCGCTGGGAGGTGGTCGAACAGCAAACCCTGTTCGGCAGCAGCCTGGAAGGCCTGTCTGATCCGCGCGCGCGCCTGCGCGAGCTGTTCATGGTGGTGGCGCGTGAAATGCAGCCCCACATTATCTATAGCGAGCTGCTGAAGGCGCTGGACCATCCGGTGGTGCAGCCGGTGATCAACCGCATCTCGCAACGGCGCATGGAATACCTGGTGGCGATGTTCCGCCAGGCCGGCCTGAACCGTGCCGAAGCCCAGCATCGCGCCCGCCTGGCCTATTCGGCCTATCTTGGCTTCCTGCAACTGTCGTTGCAGTTGCAGCAGCCGCGCATGCACCATGACGAATTCGACGCCTACATGGAACACGTGATCGGCACGCTGATCCCGCAGTAACCGGGAGACCGCCGGGTCTTCCACCCGGCATTCACGGAGTTAAACCTTCCGCGCCCTCGTGGCATCCGAAGGATTATGTTGAATGCAGCCGTGAGCGAACTGAGCCTGGATACCGCCGCCGAAGCCGCCGCGGAAGCGGATGCCGCGCTGGTGCGTTCGGCCGCTGGCGGCAAC
>DASRYD010000416.1:0-7628 GCA_035653955.1 Pseudoxanthomonas sp. | reverse complement strand
GCTGGCGCTGTGCCGCTTCGGCCAGGGCGTGGGCTTGGGCGGCGAATGGGGCGGTGCGGTGCTGCTGGCCACCGAGAACGCGCCGCCAGGCAAGCGCGCTTGGTACGGCATGTTCCCGCAGCTCGGCGCACCGATCGGCTTCCTGTGTTCGACCGGCGTGTTCCTGCTGCTGACCGAGTCGATGGACGACGCGCAGTTCCTCGCCTGGGGTTGGCGCGTGCCGTTCATTGCCAGCGCCCTGCTGGTGTTCGTCGGATTGTGGGTACGCCTGCGCATCACCGAAACCCCGGATTTCCAGAAGACGCTGGACAAGGGCGAACGCGAACGCGTGCCGATCTGGTCGGTGCTGTCGCGGCACCCGCGTGCGCTGTTCACGGGCACGTTCGCGCTGGTCGCGACCTTCGCCACGTTCTACCTGATGACGGTGTTCACCCTGGGCTGGGCCACGTCGAAGCTCGGCTATACGCGCGAACAGTTCCTGCTGATGCAGATGGTCGCGGTGCTGTTCTTCGCCGCCGGCATCCCGGTGTCCGCGTGGTTCGCAGACCGCTTTGGCCGCTGGCAGGCGATGCTGCTGGCCACCGTGCTGATCTGCGGGTTCGGCCTGGTCTACGGCGCGTGGTTCGTCGGCAGCGCATGGACGTTCCTGATCGCCGGCATGGTGGTGATTGGCCTGACCTACGGGCCGTGCGGAACGATCCTGGCGGAACTGTTCCCGACCCGCGTGCGCTACACCGGCGCGTCGCTGGCGTTCAACCTGGCCGGCATCATCGGCGCGTCGATGACGCCGTACGTGGCGAAGAAGCTCGGCGACGCGCACGGTTTGCCCTACGTCGGCTACTACCTGACGGGGGCCGGGCTGCTGACCCTGGTTGCGCTGTTGTTGATGCCTCGCAAGCCGATATCCGGCGATCCAACGCATCCATGACGTTTTGCAGGGCCGAGCATGCAAGGCTCTGCTAAGGACCAAACGGCTGCGGGCATGAAAAAGCCGGGCGTTGCCCGGCTTTTTCTTCGCCATGAGCGGTGCTGGCTCAATCGTCGCGACCCAACCACTTGTAGGCGATGCCGCCGATCAGGCCGCCAAGGATCGGCGCCACCCAGAACAGCCACAATTGCGACACCGCGCCGTTGCCGACCATCAACGCCACGCCGGTCGAGCGCGCCGGGTTCACCGAGGTATTGGTGACCGGGATGCTGATCAGGTGGATCAGGGTCAGCGCCAGGCCGATGGCGATCGGCGCGAAGCCGGCCGGCGCGTTCTTGTGGGTCGAACCCATGATCACGATCAGGAAGAACGCAGTCAGCACCACTTCGCACAGGAACGCCGCCGCCGCGCTGTAGCCGCCCGGCGACAGTGCGTCGTAACCGTTGGTGGCGAACGCCCCCGCCGCCGTCGGATCGATGGCGAAGCCGGCCGCGCCGCTGGCGATGTGGTACAGGATGAAGGCCGCCGCGATGGCGCCGAGTACCTGCGCGACGATGTACGGCAACAGCTCCTTGCCGGAGAAGCGGCCGCCGGCCCACAGACCGAAGCTCACCGCGGGATTGAAGTGGCCGCCGGAAATGTGGCCGAACGCGTAGGCACCGGTCAGCACGGTCAGGCCGAAGGCCAGGGCCACGCCCAGCAGGCCGATGCCCAACGGATTGCCGTCGCCGCCGAACTTGGCCGCAAGCACGGCGCTGCCGCAACCGCCCAGGACCAGCCAGAACGTGCCGAGGAACTCGGCCGCGAGTTTCTTGCCCAATGCCATGGTGCCCCCTTGTTTAGTGGTTTTTCGGGTGCCGTCGCGGGCGACGGTGGCCGGAAAATAGCGGAAGCGCCGGGAATGAATGTTGGAATTTCGTTAGGGTCCGCTCCTGCCAGGCAATCGCGGCTTGGCCGCTTCCCGCAGGAGCGGGTCAATGATCCGGCAGCGGAATGAACTCGGTTTCGTCGCCCGGGATCGTGCCGAAGCGGCCGTCGCGCCAGTCCTGCTTGGCCTGTTCGATGCGCTCTTTCGAACTGGAAACGAAGTTCCACCACAGATGGCGCGGACCGTCGAGCGGTTCGCCGCCCAGCAGCATCGCCTTCACCTGCGTCCTGGCGCGCAATACCGGCCGCGTGCCGCGGTCGAGCACGACCAGGTGCTTCTCGGGAATGTCGGCGCCGTCCAGCTGCGCATCGCCTTCCAGCACGTAGAGGGCGCGTTCCACTGCGTCGTCGTCGATGGCCAACTCGGCATCGGGCCGCAAATCGAGGGCGACGTTGAAGGTGTCGGCGAACACGCGCACCGGCGCTTCCTCGCCGAAACCACGGCCGGCGATCAGCCGTATGCGCACGCCGCCGCGTTGTTGCACCGGCAGGGTCGCGGCGGGGTGGTGGTGGAATTCGGGCGCGACTTCCTCGTCGCGCTGCGGCAGCGCGACCCAGGTCTGCATGCCATGCACGTCGCCGCCGTGGCTGCGCACGTCGGCGGGGGTGCGTTCGGAATGGGCGATGCCGCGGCCGGCGGTCATCCAGTTGACGTCGCCGGGGCGGATCACCTGCTCGGAACCCAGCGTGTCGCGGTGCTGGATCGCGCCGGCCCACAGGAAGGTCACCGTGGCCAGGCCGATGTGCGGATGCGGGCGCACGTCGATGCCGCGACCGGGTTCGAACAGGGCCGGGCCCATGTGGTCGACGAACACGAACGGGCCGACGCTGCGCGCCTGCAGGCTGGGCACGGCGCGGCGTACCTGGAAGCCGCCCAGGTCGTGGACGCGCGGGGCGATGATCGTGGTCATGGCAGGCTCCTAGGCGGAATGTGGTTCTTGGCGAGGCGGGCAGGATTCCACCGTGCCGCCGTTTTTCACAGGGCGCCGCTGCAACGGTCCGTTGCTCAGGGCGCGGCAGCGCGCAGCTTCAATGCGGCGCGCGGATCGTCGCCGCGGCCCAGCGATTTCAGTTCCAGCACGTAGCCGGCCAGCGCCCGGTCGCGCGGTTCGGCACCGGTGTGGAGGGAAAAGCTTTCGGCCTTGCCGCCATTCGGCATCCAGCTGAACTGCAAGTCGGCATCGCCGGCCCAGATGCATTGCACATCCGGTGGGCAACGCGAATCGCCGACCAGCTTGTCGTAGCGCAGCATGCCCAGGCCGCCCAGCGACACCTGTTCGCCCGCGCCCATTTCGAAATCCGCGCCGGCCACCGCCTCGCGCTCGGGCGAACCGTAGCGGCGCCGGACTAGCCGTGGCGGCTTGCCGGTCGCGATCTCGACGATCGACAGCCGGTCGTATTCGGTTTCGTCCAGCGGCGGCGCCTCGCATCCGCACAGTGCGGCCACGATGCCGGGCACGGTATTGCTGTGGCCGACCACCAGTACCGCGCCACTGGCATGTCGCCGGCGCAGTTGCGCCGCGAATTCCGCGGCCGGTTGCCTGGCGTCATAGGTCGTGACTTCGATCCGATGGGCCTGCGCGGCCGGTTGCGCGGTCTGCCGGGTGCGCTGGAAGTCGGTGCTGTAGGCGGCCAGCAAGGATTCGTCGGCCATGGTTTCGCGCAGCGCCTGCGCACGCGCCTGGCCCTTGGCGTTGAGCGCCGGATCGCGGCTGCCGTCGTCGGTCTTTTCGGCATGGCGCACGACGATGACGCGCAGTGCGTCGGAGCGCGCTGCGCCGCCCGCAGGCGATGTGCTGCAGGCGCCGGCCAGCAGGGCAAGGGACAGGCAAGCGGCGGTGCGCAGGTTCATGGCCGTATCGTTCCGGTGACGGACAGTACGAACAATGTCGCGCCGATGATCGCCACCACGACATGCGGCAGCGCGACGTGCGGCCACAGCAGCATGCGCGTCCACTCGCGCGATCCCCGTCCCTGCCAGTGGCGAAACCAGGTGTCGGCGATCTGCAGGGGCGACGTCAATGGCGCTTCGCCGGCGAAATGGCGCTCTATCGCCTTCACGCGCCGGTAGTAGCCGGCCTGGAAGGATTTCCACAACGCTTCCAGCAACCAGAACAGCAGGGCGCTGACGCTGGCCACCAGCAGCACCGCGCCGGCGTGGCTGGCGAATGCGCCGCCTATCGCCGCGAAGCTGAAACTGACGCTCCACGCCTTGATGGCGATGGCGCGGGAATCGAAATCCTCGATGACCTTCTGGACGTAGAAATATTCGTCCTTCAGCATCGCATCCAGTTTTTCGCCTTCCATCCGGAAACCTCCGTAAGCGCGGCCGAAAGGCTCAACCGCCGTCGTGCTGCGCCGTTGCCTGCAGCGCCAGCGGGTTGGGCGTGGCTTCGCCGATCTTCTTCAGCAGATTGCGGTCGGTGTGGTGGAACGGTTCGGCCTGGCCGACGATCTGCAGCACAGTGTCTTCGTCGTAGCCCCAGCTGCCGTCCTGGTAGACGGTGACGACGATGCGGAACTCGGTGGTACGGAAGGCGTGGTTGAGGAAGGGCAGGGCGCAGATGCCCCAGTCCTGCAGACCTGCGGTGGCGACCAGGGTGAATTGCTTCGCGTCCGGCGCGACCACCGCGCCGGCCATGGCGATCACGCCGCGCGGAATGGCCACGGTGTGGATGACGGTGCTGGTCGCGGGTTCCCACAGCCAGTAGCCGACCTGTTCGTGGTACTGCTTGACCTGCGCGGGCTTGGTGATGACGGTGTGGTAGCGCAGGCCGTACAGCAGTTGCGGACCGTTGGTGACCGGGTCGATGGGCTGCAGTTCCATGCGTTCGACATAGGCCTGCTCCTTCGGCCCGGCGGCCTTGGGCTTGGTGTCGAGGCCGCTGGCGCCGGTCCAGATGCCGGCCAGCGGTTTCAGCGGGCCGAGGTTGGCCAGCGTGTCGACGTCGACGGGGCTGGGCTCGGTGTAGACGTCGGTCGGGAAGTTCCCCATGTGCATTCTCGCGGCGCGGCGGTGTGAGGGCGATGGCCTACGATAAACCGAATGAGGCACGAGCCCATCAAGCGGCGGGAAGCGGTCATGCGGCCAGCGGGTCGGATTGGTTTCGTCTGCCAGGCCAGTGGGCCGTACCCGGCTTGTGACGTCGGGACGTCGAGATCGCCTGCGGAAGCGGGCGATCCGTCTGGTCCTCAGTCGAGTCTTGTCCAGCCGAGCACCAGCCATTTGTATTGCGACGTCTTGTCGGGATCCACCGTATAGGTCATCTGCATGTCGCCGCCCTTGGCATAAATGTCGAGCCTGGGCGCGGTATCGAGGTCCAGCCACAGCGAGTCGTTCTTGAAGGACCAGGTTCCGCACCAGACGCAGGGGCCCGACTCGGGGTCGCCCGGCTGGTGGAAGTTGTATCGGCCGTCCGGCTTGATTTCGAGGTAGTCGAACGCGCCGTAGAGCGCGCTCGCCGTTTGCTGGAATTCGGTGGCGATGGCTTCCTGTTCTTCCGTCGGCGAGCCCTTCAGGTCTCGCGGCGGCCGGATCGCAGAACCGCTCAGCTGCCATTTTCCAACGAAATCTTCCTTGGCCGGGAGATATTCCGTTTGGGCCTTGGCCAGCGAAAGCCGGGAAATGGTCGGCAAATGATACAGGCCGGTTCCGACAATCGTGAGGAGCATGGCCGTGGCAAATGCTTTTGTTCGACGTCTATGCGAACGCATGGTTCTTCCTTGAGAAAATGGGGGAAGTGGATGTATCGAAGATCCGATGGAACATGGTCCGATCGATGCGCATTCGATCTGCCCGCGCAGGGTCGTGCGGCGATCTCGACAGCATGATAGATATTGCGCCGCAATCCGGGCAAGCGCTTCCTGCGGTGATGCGTTCGTCATCTGCCACGATATCTGGTGCGGGGCAGATGACGAGGATCATCGAAGCCTACTTGATGTCCTGCCTCGTCATGAGCGTGTCGGCGTGCCTGTGGACGACGCGCCAACCCTGCGGCTCGCGCCGGAAGATCGTGGTCACGCGGTAATCCCGCTTGGAGATATCCGGGTGTCCCGGCCGCTGGTAGCGGATGTGCTCGTACTGCACGATGTAGGCGAAGCTGCCGTTGACGGCCGTCTGGATCTGCTCGATGGTCTTGCTGCCGCCGCTATCCAGGAATTGCGAACTCGCCCAATCGAGCCTCGAACTGACGTTGTCCCATCCCCTTGCCGTGTCGCCGCCTGCCGCACCCGACAGCGTCACGTCATCCGAGTGCGACCAGAGCGCCTTCACCGCCTCGGGCTTGCCGTTGTAGAACAAGCTCGCGGCCTCGGCGTACTCGCCGAGCATGCTTTGCAGCTCCCTGTCGGGGACGGATTGCACCGAAGTTTCCGCGGCGGGGCTAGTGGCGGACGCGCCGATCAGCAGGACGGCAACGCAAGCAAAGGATTGCAATGGTTTCATCGCTGTTCCTCCAGTGACGTGGATGCGAATTTGACCGCGCCTTTACGGTGCATCCGCCGTATTGACGGATAATACGCCGCAAACCCGGCAAGCCTTTCCCGTGACCGACACCCCCGCCATCCGCCTCGACATCTGGCTCTGGGCCGCACGCTTCTACAAGACCCGCGCACTGGCCAAGCACGCCGTGGAAACCGGCAAGGTCGACGTCGGCGGGCAGCGGGCCAAGCCGGCGCGGGCGGTGCGGATCGGCGACGCGTTGCGGGTGGCGCGCGCCGAGGAGATATTCGAGATCGAAGTCCTCGCCCTCAGCGACACGCGCGGCCCGGCGTCGGCCGCACAGGCGTTGTACGCCGAAAGCGCGGCATCGAAACGGCGTCGCGAGGAACTGCGCGCGCAACGCCGCGCCGAGGCTGGCGGCTACCGGCCGCCGAGTAGCAAGCCGGACAAACGCGCGCGTAGGTTGATCCAGGCGTTGGGGGATATCGACGCGATCTGACCCGACTTCGTCATCCCGTCGACAACCGGGATGACGGGTAAAAATGAAACGCCGGCGTCGCTGCCGGCGTTTCCGCGTTACATGCGAAGGCATCGCCTCAGGCCAGATCGAAGCGGTCCAGATCCATCACCTTGGTCCACGCCGCGACGAAGTCCCTGACCAGGCGCTCTTTGCCGTCGGCGCTCGCGTACACCTCGGCGTAGGCGCGCAGCACCGAGTTGGAGCCGAACACCAGGTCGTTGCGGGTGCCGGTGTAGCGGATCTGGCCGCTCTTGCGATCCTTTCCTTCGAACACCTCCGCTTTGGCGTCCATCGGCGTCCATACCGTGCCCATGTCCAGCAGATTGACGAAGAAGTCGTTGCTGAGCACGCCGACCCTGTCGGTGAACACGCCGTGCGCGCTGCCGTCGAAATTCGTCCCCAGCACGCGCAGTCCGCCGATCAGCGCGGTCAGTTCCGGTGCGCTCAAGGTCAGCAATTGCGCGCGGTCGACCAGCAGCGCCTCGGTCGGCGCGCCGCCGCCGTTCTTGCGGTAGTTGCGGAAACCGTCGGCCTGCGGTTCCAGTACCGCGAACGATTCCACGTCGGTCAGTGCCTGCGTCGCATCGACGCGGCCCGGCGAGAACGGCACCTCTACCTGCACGCCGGCCGCCCTGGCGGCCTGTTCGATGCCCACCACGCCGGCCAGCACGATCACGTCGGCCAGCGACGCCTTGTCCGTCGCCGCCTGGATTTCGCGCAGCTTGGCCACGGTTGCGGCGACGTTGCGGTTGACTTCCCAATCCTTCTGCGGCGCCAACGCCAGCCGCGCGCCGCTCGCGCCGCCGCGTTTG
>DASRYD010000415.1:0-3368 GCA_035653955.1 Pseudoxanthomonas sp. | reverse complement strand
GGCAAGCAGGTGGTGATCTGGTAAACGCGATCCATCAAGCGATCCTCGTCGCTTGAAACAGAACGAAGGCCCGGGAAACCGGGCCTTCGTTTTTTGCGCGACCGCCCCGTCCGACTTTTGTCCCTCGCTGTGGGAGCGGCGCAAGTCGCGAACGCTTTCCCGCAATCCTGCGACCGGATTGGCGACTTGCATCGCTCCCGCGGGAAGAATCACCGCATATGCCGGGCCCTCCACGATGCGGCTGCTAGAATCCGGGCCATTGTCCGACCCGGAAAACGTCGATGCCGCACTCGCGCCCCGCCCCGCTCAAGCTTGCCCTGCTGTCCCTGGCCGTGCTGGCGGCCTTCGCCGCCGCCGACGCGGATGCGGCGAAGAAGAAATCCACCAAGGGCAAGAAAGCGGCGGCTCCCGCGGTGACCGCCTGCGGCGATTTCTACGCCTATGCCAACAAGTCGTGGCTGGACGGCCACGTGGCGCTGCCAGAGCAGACCGCCGTCACCGCGCTGGGCGAGCTGAGCGCGCGTGCGCAGACGCAGCAGCGCGAACTGCTCGACGCGGCGATGAACGCGCCGCAGAACGAAGTGCAGACCCTGCTCGGCAACTTCTGGGCCAGCGGCCTGGACGAAGCGGCGGTGGAAGCCGACGGCGCGCAGCCCATCGCCGGGCTGCTCGGCCGCATCAATGCGATCAAGAAAGCGGGCGACATCGCCCCGACCATCGCCGCGCTGCACCAGGTCGGCATCCCGGTCGCGTTCAATTTCAACGCCGACATCGACCTGCGCGACCTGGAACGCCACATCGGCTATCTGATGCAGGGCGGCCTGGGCCTGCCCGACCCGGCCTACTACACCCGCACCGACGCCGAAACGCGCGAGCTGCTCGGCCGCTACCGCGCCTACGTCAGGCAGATCCTCGCCCTGACCGGCACGCCGAAGGAAAAACTCGACGCCGAATCGGCGGCGGTCATCGACCTGGAAACGCGCCTCGCCCAGGTTTCCTCGCCGCTGCTGCAATTGCGCGACTTCCGCGCCGCCTACGCACCGGTCGCGATCAAGGACCTGGGCAAGCAATACCGCAATCTGCAGCTGGATGCCTTCCTCAAGGCGCAGGGCATCAAGGACGACACGATCTCCCTGCCCAACCCGGCCTACGTCAAGCAGCTCGACGCGCTGGTCAAGTCGCTGAAGCCCGACCAGTGGAAGGCCTACCTGCGCTGGCGCGTCGGCGACACCATGGCGCCGTACCTGGCCAAGTCGTTCCGCGACGCCGAATTCGAATTCCGCGGCCGCGTGCTGCGCGGACAGGTGGCGCCGTCGCCGCGCTGGCAGCAGGTGCTGGACGCGATCAACCTCGCCGCGGGCCCGATGCTGGGCAAGGAATACGCCACGCGCTACCTGCCTGCCGCGAACAAGGCGCAGGCCGAGGCCATCGCCAAGGCCGTGCGCGATGCGCTGGAAGCGTCGCTCGACCGCAACGCCTGGCTGGCGTCGACGACCCGCGACGAGGCCAAGAAGAAGCTTGGCAAGCTGAAGATCGAAATCGGCACGCCGCGCCGCGACCTCGACTACAGCGTGCAGCCGATGGGCCGCAACAGCTTCGGCAGCAATCTGTTGATCGCCTCGACCTGGCACCACCGCGAAGAGATGAAGCGCGTCGGCAAGGGCAACGCCGACCGCCGCTGGGACGTGCTGCCGCAGCAGCCGGCGCTGGCCTACGACCTGGCGCAGAACCGTCTGATCGTCACCGCGGCGGTGCTGCAGGCGCCGGTGTTCGACACCGCCGGCGACGTTTCCGCGCAGTACGGCGGCTTCGGCGCGCTGGTCGGCCACGAGCTGAGCCGCGGTTTCGACAACAAGGGCCGAATGGTCGATTCCAAGGGAGACCTGCGCGACTGGTGGACGCCGGCCGATGTCGCGGCATGGTCGTCGATCTCGTCCAGGCTGGCGTCGCAGTACGACGGCTATGCGTGGCCGATGCTGAAGGACGTGAAGGTCAACGGTCGCCAGACCGCAGACGAGAACATGGCCGACCTGGCCGGCGTGGAACTGGCCAGCGCCGCCTTTTCCGCGATGCAGCCCGGCCCGATCGCCGTGCAGCAGAAGGCGTTCTACGAAGGTTGGGCCCACCTGTGGGCGCAGAGCCTGTCGCCCGCCGACGCCACCCTGCGCGCCAGCACCTCGCCTTATGCGCCGGGCCAGTGGCGCGCCAACGGCCCGCTGACCAACCAGCCGGGCTTCGCCGGCGCATTCACCTGCAAGGCCGGCAATGCGATGCAGCGCAAGGAAGACGAGCAGGTGAAGATCTGGCGCTGATCGGGCTGCCGAGGCCACACGCAAACAACGCCCTGTAGGAGCGCCAGGCCGACCTGTTGCCAACGCCCTTGCTTTGTAGAGCCGAATTTATTCGGCTGCTTTTCGATCCATTGCGATACCAGCAAGAGCAGCCGAATAAATTCGGCTCTACAAAGCGATGGTGCGCCGCACCCGGTGCTTAGCGCACGATCCTCGGCCCAGGCGGCCGCCGCTTGTTGAACGGCGGCTGCCCGCGCCAGTAGCGGATCAGCAGCCAGCCGAACAGCATGCCGCCGAGGTGGACGAAGTGCGCCACGCCCGGCTGCCAGCCGGTGTAGGCAAGAAGCAATTCCAGCGCGCCGTAAATGATCACCAGATAACGCGCCCGGATTTCCATCGGAATCGGGAACACGATCATCCGGTTGTTCGGGAAGATCATGCCGTAGGCCAACAACAGACCGAACACCGCGCCCGATGCGCCCAGCGTCGGCGCCGGCAGCCAGATCGACACCAGCAGTTGCAACACGTTCGCGCCCAGCAGGCAGACGAGGTAATAGGTCATGAAGCGCCGCTGGCCCCAGACCATCTCCAGCGCCGAACCGAACATCCACAGGGCGAACATATTGAAGAACAGATGCCCGAAGCTGGCGTGGGCGAACCCCGCGGTCAGCACCTGCCACGGCATGAACCCGTAGCCGAACGGATACAACACCAACAGGTTCGTGAACGCATCGCCCAGCAGATTCTGCAACAGGAAAATCGCCACATTGGCGATCAGCAGCGAACGGACGGCGGGAGTCAGCGGTGGGAACATGGCAAGGCTTCGGAAAATCGTGGGAACAGGATAAATGGGAATTGCGGGTGCAGGATCAATCCTCCGGGCCCCAGATCAGTTCCTCGACGCTGCGCGCGGCCTTCACGCCCTGCACGCGGCCTTTCACCACGGTCACGCCTTCCGCGCGCAGGCGCTGGCTCTGCTCGCGATAGCCGCGCGAGCCTTCGGGGAAGGCGATGCGCCCATCGGAGCGCAGCACGCGATGCCACGGCAGCTTCGGGTCTTCGTTCTCGCTGAGCACC
>DASRYD010000414.1:0-2589 GCA_035653955.1 Pseudoxanthomonas sp. | reverse complement strand
GATCGCGACAGCACCACGTCGTAACCGCCCGCTGCGGACTTGCGCAGCCAATGCGCCCACCACGTGCCGCCGCTGGCGGCGACGTGCGGCGTATCGGCCCAGTTGGCGATCCAATCGTCGCCCTGCGCGACCGTGCGCGGCGCGCTCCAGGCCTTGCCGTCGAACTCCGACAGCTTCAGCGCATCGTTATCGCCTTGGCTTTCGATCCACGACAACAGAAGTCGATCATCTGACGACTCGATTAGATCGGGTTGTGCAGAAGAGGCAGACTTCGGAAGTGGCCATTCGATTATCCGCAGATCTGCCACCTGCTCTTTCTGGCGCGGGGCCGACGTCTGTCCGCATGCAATCAGCGGCAGGCAGGCCATCGTTATCCATAGCATTCTCATATTTGCCCCAAAGTCTGCTGGAAGAACGCATCGAGATTCTCCTGGTTGCCGCGACTGGCAGGGAGCATCGGAGGCGAGCGCTGCATTCGCTCGATTTCGGCTTCAAGATAGTCGCTGATGCTGGCGATTCGAGGACCGTCTTCGACCTCTCTGCTGACCCGTTTCTTGTCCAAGAGGGCATCGATTGCATCACGTAGTGCGCCCGATGGCAGCAAGCGTTCCAACAGCAACTCAAAGGCCATGGGCGGCGGACCGGGCTCCTTCTCGATCCATCGACATGCAAGCACGGGGCGCAATACGTACAGGTATTTCTTCGTACGCACACGGTCGCCCTTCAGGTAACCGCGGAAGTTTCCCTTGGCCATGCTGAAGTAGTGATGCCAAGCGGCTATCGGTGAATAGAATTCCTCCGCCAGCTTTTCCAAGCCGGCCTTCATGGATTCGTCGCACCGATACACGATCGGCGAGCGCAGCCACTCCAATAGCGTCGGGTTCGACTTCGACACCAGCCGCAACGCCTTGCGCAAATCCCAGCCGCTGACATCCAATTCATCATCTATCGGCAGCTCGATCACGTCACGCTGAGGCTGGCCGGGACCGGTACGCTCATTCACGGTCAGATACCACGATTGGCGATGCACGTAGACGAAGCGCGCATCGTAGTCGCTGTCGGGGGAGGAGAAACCCCATCCGCGACTGCCGGATTCGCAAGCGAACACGACGCGCACGTCATGTTCGATCTCAATAGTGGCCAATGATTCCAAAATGGCTTGCCGTTTTTCCGGCGCTATCGGGTGGATGTCCATGCCCGATTGTCGCAGCTTCGACGCTGGATCACGCCACCCGGCTGCGCCGCGCGCGCTCCAGGTGAACCAGCAACAGCGAGATCGCGGCCGGAGTCATGCCGGGAATGCGCTGGGCCTGGCCGATCGTTTGCGGACGCACGCGCTCCAGCTTCTGCTGCACTTCGGCCGACAGGCCGCGCACGCCGGCGTAGTCGAAGCCGTTAGGGATCGACGTGCCCTCGTGGCGCTGCTGGCGTTCGATCTCCTCGCGCTGGCGGTCGAGATAGCCGGCGTACTTCACGCCGATTTCGACTTGCTCGGCGACCTTCGCGTCGTCCACCGCCGGACCGATGCCTGGCACCGAAGCCACCTTCGCGTAATCCAGTTCCGGGCGCTTGATCAGGTCCAGCACGTTGGTTTCGCGGCTGACCGCGATGCCGAGGGCGGCTTCGACTTCGCGACCCAGTGCGTTGCCCGGCGTCGCCCACAGCGCGCGCAGGCGTTCGGTTTCGCGCTCGATGGCCTCGCGCTTGGCCGCGAACTTCGCCCAGCGCGCGTCGTCGACCAGGCCGAGCCCGCGGCCGGTTTCGGTCAGGCGCAGGTCTGCGTTGTCCTCGCGCAGCTGCAGCCGGTATTCGGCGCGGCTGGTGAACATGCGGTACGGCTCGTTGGTGCCGTGGGTGATCAGGTCGTCGACCAGCACGCCGAGGTAGGCTTCGTCGCGGCGCGGCGACCAGCTTTCCTTGCCTTGCGCGGAACGCGCGGCATTCAAGCCGGCGAGCAGCCCTTGTGCGGCGGCTTCTTCGTAGCCGGTTGTGCCGTTGATCTGACCGGCGAAGAACAGCCCGGACACCAGCTTGGTTTCCAGCGACGACTTCAACCCGCGCGGGTCGAAGAAGTCGTATTCGATCGCATAGCCAGGACGGGTGATGTGCGCATGCTCGAAGCCGCGGATGCTGCGCACCAGCTCCAGCTGCACGTCGAACGGCAGCGAGGTCGAAATTCCGTTCGGATAGATCTCGGCCACATCCAGGCCTTCCGGCTCGACGAAGATCTGGTGGCTGGCCTTTTCGGCGAAGCGCACCACCTTGTCCTCGATGCTCGGGCAGTAGCGCGGGCCGATGCCTTCGATCTGCCCGGAATACAGCGGCGAACGATGCAGCGCGCTGCGGATGATCTCGTGGGTGCGCTCGCTGGTATGGGTGATCCAGCACGACACCTGGCGCGGATGTTCGCGCGCGTCGCCGAAGAACGACATCACCGGCAGCGGATCGTCGCCGGGCTGTTCGTCCATCACGGCGTAATCGAGCGTGCGTCCGTCGATGCGCGGCGGCGTGCCGGTCTTCAGGCGGTCGATGGCGAACGGGCGCTCGCGCAGTCTGGCGGCCAGCGCCGTCGAGGGCGGGTCGCCCATG
>DASRYD010000413.1:0-2729 GCA_035653955.1 Pseudoxanthomonas sp. | reverse complement strand
GCCGGGCTTGCGCGATGGGCGTCGAGCAGGGCGCGACGCGATGCCATCGCGCCGCCGGCCAGCACCAGCATGAGCAGGGCGGCGAGGTCTTCGGGAGTGTCGTCAAGCATCGGGCCAGCGTAGGCCGCAAACGAAGACGGCGCCCTCGGGCGCCGTCTCGTCGCAAGGTAGGGAAATTCCTAACCCGGGCTTATTCGACCGCGTCCGGGTGTTTCAGCGTGTAGCCGATCCGGGTCGGCCGCGAGCCTTCCATCACCAGCGCGTAGCTGACTTTCTCGAAGGTGCGGAACACCATCACGTGCGACGCGTATTCGTCCGGCAGCTGCACCCGACCGCCCCGGCCGATCACGTCGTCGTGGAAGTCGCCGTGCTTGACCCGGTCGACCGCGAGGCTGCCGTTGCGCCACACCGAGAACACGGTGCCGTTGTCGATGCCTTCGCGGCTGCCACCGGAAATGGCGACCACGTCGTGGTTGCCGCCGTACAGCATGCCGTCGGCGACCGCGGCGATCTGCAGCTTGCCCACCGGCGGCTGCGAGCGGGGCGCATGCGGGAAGAACTGCAGGTCGTAGGGCTGGGCCTGCACCGGCACCAGGCGGTCGCCGGGGCGGACGTCGCGGTATTCGTCGTCCAGCAGCACCGAGGTCACGTCGCCGCCGATCCGGGTCACGGTGCCGGTGCTAACCTTGGACAGTTCGTAGCCGAGCAGTTCCATCGGGCCTTCCATCAGCGCGGCGGAGGTCCACTGGCGGTCCCAGTCGATCGTATCGCCCTTCAGGCGCTTGCCGCGCCAGTCGAGGTCTTCGGTGTAGCCGAGGTACTTGGCGTTGGAAGCCAGCCGGGTCTGGGTATAGCGCAGCGACGGGCGCACCACGCTGTAGCGCTGGCCCGGCTGCGCGCCGGCCAGGTTGCGCACGTAGACCAGTCGGCCGGCGCTGCCGCGCAGGTGGTCTTCCTCGATCGACACCACGTAGGGCAGGCCCTCGTAGCTGTCGGCGATGCTGAGGTCCTTGAGGAACGGCTCGATGTCGCTGAGGTTGATCGCATTGACCGGCGCTTCGTCGCGCGGGCCGGGCTGCACCGCGACGCGGTTCAGGTAGGCCAGGCTGATCACGTCGCCGGGATAGATCAGGTGCGGGTTCTTGATCTGCGGATTGGCCTGCCAGATTTCCGGCCACAGCCACGGCTTCTTCAGGAACTTCGCCGAGATGTCCCACAAGGTGTCGCCCTTGCGCACGACATAGCTGTCGGGATGGCCGCCGTTGAACTCGGCCGCGGTGGCGAAGGCGGCGACGGTCAGCGCCGCCGCAGCCGCGACCACGCGCAAGCGGGTCGAAGCGATATGTTTGAACATGGCGATATCCACCTGATTCCCCGATACAGGCTAGTGCCGAACTATAGTCCAGAAAGCCCGGCATGAAGCAAGCGCCGGGGTTAGAATTCGTGAGCGCTTGCCGGATTCGCCGGCCGTCCCCATCTCGCTGAACGCCATGGCCCTGCTTCCGATCCTCGAATTCCCCGACCCCCGGCTGCGCACCGTCGCCGCGCCGGTGGACGCCGCCCGCATCGCCGATCCGGCCTTCCAGCGCCTGCTCGACGACATGTTCGAGACCATGTACGAAGCCCCGGGCATCGGCCTGGCCGCCAGCCAGGTCGACGTGCACCAGCGGTTCATGGTCATAGACGTCAGCGAGGAAAAGGACGGGCCAATGGTGTTCATCAACCCGGAAATCGTCGACACCGCCGGCGAGACCGTCTACCAGGAAGGCTGCCTGTCGGTGCCGGGCATCTTCGCCGACGTGGCCCGCGCCAACGAGATAACCGTGCGCTACCTGGACCGCGAAGGCAAGGCGCAGGAACTGCATGCCGACGGCCTGCTGGCGATCTGCATCCAGCACGAGATGGACCACCTGCTGGGCAAGCTGTTCGTCGATTACCTGTCGCCGCTGAAGCGCGAGTTGGTGCGCAAGAAGCTGGCCAAGCAGCGCAAGCACGCTTCCGACGCGGCCTGATTGCGGCGCCCGCCCCACGCCGCGCCGTCCAGTTTTCTCCCATGAAGATCGTTTTCGCCGGCACTCCCGAATTCGCCGTTCCCTGCCTGCGCGCCGCCGCGCAGGGCGGCGAGGTCGCCGCCGTCTACACCCAGCCCGACCGCCCGGCCGGACGCGGGCGCGGGTTGCAGGCTTCGCCGGTCAAGCAGGTGGCGCAGGAGCTCGGTTTTCCGGTGCTGCAACCTGAAACGTTGCGCGACGAAGCGGCCCAGGCGCAATTGCGCGAATTCGCCCCCGACCTGATGATCGTCGTCGCCTACGGCCTGATCCTGCCGCGCAAGGTGCTGAAGATCCCCGCGCACGGCTGCTGGAACGTGCATGCCTCGCTGCTGCCACGCTGGCGCGGCGCCGCGCCGATCCAGCGCGCGATCGAGGCCGGCGATATGGAAACCGGCGTCGACCTGATGCAGATGGAAGCCGGACTGGATACAGGCCCGGTGCTGCTGCAGCGGCGCACCGCCATCGGCGAAAGCGAAACCGGCGGGCAATTGCACGACCGGCTGTCCGTCCTCGGTGCCGAAGCCCTGGCCGAAGGCCTGGCCTTGCTGCGCGCGGGCCGATTGCCGCCCGCGCAGGCGCAACCGGAAGCAGGCGTGACCTACGCGCACAAGCTGGACAAGGCCGAGGCGAAGCTCGACTGGTCGCAGCCGGCTACCGCACTGGCGAGCAAGGTGCGGG
>DASRYD010000412.1:0-7314 GCA_035653955.1 Pseudoxanthomonas sp. | reverse complement strand
GTGCGAGGCGGCCAGGCGCTGCACGGTGGCGTCGTCCAGGCCCTGGGTCAGGCGCTGGCCGGCATGGGCGCGCAGCGGGGCGAGTTTGGCGGTCACGGTCATGGTGGTCGTCCTCGGACAGGGCAAACGCTTATTATCTGGATAATATCGTCGCAAGACAGATATGATTTGTACGGATTTCACTTTGATTTCGTCGTTTCGACGAATCTGGGACATGCATGAAGCTGACCGCGACCGATGAACAATTGCTCTCCCTGCTGCGTGAGAACGCGCGCGCCTCGACCGCGCAGATCGCGCGGCGGCTGAAGCTGTCGCGCACCACGGTGCAGAGCCGCATCGAGCGGCTGGAGCGCGAGGGCGTGATCAGCGGCTATACGGTGCGCACCGACGACAGTTTCGAACGCGGCCATATCCGCGCGCACATCATGATCACGGTGCATCCGAAGCAGGCGACCACGGTCACCGCGGCGCTGCGGGCGATGCCGGAGTTGCGGGTACTGCATTCGGTCAGCGGTTCGCACGATTTCATCGCGATCGGGGTGGTGCCGACGGTCGACGGGATGGATGCGTTGACCGATCGGATCGGGGCGATGGAGGGGGTGGAGCGGACCACGTCGTCGATCATCCTGTCGACCAAGTTCGAGCGTTGACGCTCACGTACAATGCCCGGCCTCGCCGGCCGGTGTTTCCTGCTTGAAGAAGTCCGATTTCCACTACGAATTGCCGCCGGAGCTGATCGCGCAGGCGCCGCTGCCGGAGCGTTCGGCCAGCCGGTTGCTGGTGGTGCCGCCGGGCGAGGCCGCGTTTGAGGACCGGCACGTGCGCGACTTGCCCGCACTGCTGCGCGCGGGCGATCTGCTGGTGTTCAACGACACCCGGGTGATCCCGGCGCGGCTGTTCGGCCAGAAGGAAAGCGGCGGACGGGTCGAGATCCTGATCGAACGCTTGCTGCCCGACAACGCGGCGCGAGCGCAGATCGGCGCGAGCAAGTCGCCCAAACCCGGCAGCCGCATCGTGCTGGATGCCGGCGGCGAAGCCGAGGTGCTGGATCGCGAAGGCGAGTTCTACCGGTTGCGTTTCCACGTGCCCGATGCGCTGGAAAACTGGCTGCTGCATGCGGGGCGATTGCCGTTGCCGCCGTACATCCAGCGCGAACCGGGTACGGACGACGACGAGCGCTACCAGACGGTGTTCGCGAAGGAAATGGGCGCGGTCGCGGCGCCGACCGCCGGCCTGCATTTCGACGATGCCTTGCTGCAGCGGCTGCGCGATGCCGGCGTCGAATTCGGCCACGTCACCCTGCACGTCGGCGCGGGCACCTTCCAGCCGGTACGAGTGGAGAACATCCACGAGCACCGGATGCACAGCGAATGGCTCAACGTCGGCGCGGAACTGGTGCAGCAAGTGCGCCACGCGCGCGCCAATGGCGGCCGGGTCGTCGCGGTCGGCACCACGGTATTGCGCGCGCTGGAGTCGGCGATGAAGGACGGCGAGCTGCATCCGTTCGCCGGCGAAACCCAGATCTTCATCTTCCCCGGCTACCGCATCCGCAGCGTCGACGCGCTTGTGACCAATTTCCACCTTCCGGAAAGCACGCTGCTGATGCTGGTTTCGGCATTCGCGGGGCGCGGACGCATCTTCGCCGCCTATGCGCATGCGGTGCGGGAAAAGTACCGATTCTTCAGCTATGGCGATGCGATGCTGTTGTTTCCGGGGGAGGAAAAATGATCTCCTCGCAATATTTCAGTCGTCATCCCGGCCAAAGCCGGGATCCAGCGCCTTTCGTTCTATCGCCAGGGAAGTCAAGAGCAAAGTCACTGGATCCCGGCTTTCGCCGGGATGACGAGCAACAGGAAGAGCATTGTGAGTGCGGTAATGAGGGCCGTCGATGAGCCGCATGACTTTCGATCTGTTGAAAACCGACGGCAGCGCCCGCCGCGGTCGCCTGGCCTTTCCGCGCGGTACGGTGGAAACGCCGGCGTTCATGCCGGTGGGCACCTATGGTTCGGTCAAGGGCATCCTGCCGGAGCACACCGAGGAACTCGGCGCGGAAATCATCCTCGGCAACACTTTCCACCTGTACCTGCGACCTGGATTGCAGGTCATCGAAGAACACGGCGGCCTGCACGGCTTCGCTCGCTGGAACAAGCCGATCCTGACCGATTCCGGCGGGTTCCAGGTGTTCTCGCTGGCGCACCGGCGCAAGATCAGCGAGCAGGGCGTGACCTTCGCCTCGCCGGTGGACGGGTCGAAGGTGTTCCTCGGTCCCGAGGAGTCGATGCGCATCCAGAAGGTGCTGGACAGCGACATCGTGATGATCTTCGACGAATGCCCGCCGGTGAACGTCGACGGCAAGCCGGTGGACAAGTGCGTGGTCGAACGGTCGATGGAGCTGTCGCTGCGCTGGGCCGAGCGCTCGAAGCGCGCGCACGAGGGCAACGACGCGGCGCTGTTCGGCATCGTGCAGGGCGGGGTGCACCACGACCTGCGCGCGCGTTCGGCGGAAGGCCTGCAGCGGATCGGTTTCGACGGCTACGCGATCGGCGGGTTGGCGGTGGGCGAGACCGAGGACGAACGCAACGCCACGCTCGACCGCATCGCGCCGCAGTTGCCGCAGGATCGCCCGCGCTACCTGATGGGCGTGGGCCGGCCCGAGGATCTGGTCGAGGCGGTGGCGCGCGGCGTGGACATATTCGATTGCGTGATGCCGACCCGAAACGCGCGCAATGGCCACTACTTCACCCGTTTCGGCACGGTGCGCATCCGCAACGCCAGGTACGAGCACGACCTGGACCCGATCGAGCCCGGATGCGGCTGCTACGCCTGCCGCAACGGCTTCAGCCGTTCCTACCTGCGCCACCTGGACCGCTGCAACGAGATGCTGGCGCCGATGCTGGGGACCCTGCACAACCTCTGGTACTACCAGAAGCTGATGGCGGAGATGCGCGCGGCCATCGAGGCGGGAACCTTCGGCGCCTACCGGCGGTCGTTCTATCTCGCCAGGGGGTAGACGGGCGAAATCCGGCCCGGTTCAGGGGTGCGAGCGCCCTTGCGGTCGCTTCCGGCCGCCCCCATGGCATAATTCCCGGCTGTTTTCGGCCCCGAATGGACCTGATGATGAATCTGCTCGACTTCCTGATCCCCGCCGCCCATGCCCAGACCGCGGGTGGCGCGGCGCCCGCCGGCGGCGGCTTCGGCATGCTGCTGATGCCGATCATCCTGATCGCGGTCATGTATTTCCTGATGATCCGCCCGCAGATGAAGCGGCAGAAGGAACACCGCGCGCTGCTGGACAAGCTGGCCAAAGGCGATGAAGTGATCACCAGCGGCGGCGTCGCCGGCGTCATCACCGACGTGGGCGACAACTTCGTCACCGTCGAGATCGCCGACAATGTGCGCGTACGCGTGCAGAAGGGTGCCGTCGGCAACGTGTTGCCGAAGGGCACGCTGAAGTCCGCCTGATCCACTTTCCGACCCACCCTTGAGCGTGGCCCGGCTGGCCGGGTCGCGCGGAACATCGCAATGCTCGAATTCCCGCGCTGGAAATACGCCGTCATCGTGCTGGTACTGCTGCTCAGCGTCGTCTACGCGCTGCCCAACATCTACCCGCAGGATCCGTCGGTGCAGGTCACCGCCAACCGCGGCAGCACGGTCGACGCGACCGTGCGGCAGAAGGTCGAAGCAACGCTCAAGCAGATGGGCGTCGTGCCGAAGGCGGTCGATTCCGAGAACGGCCAGTTGCTGGTGCGGCTGGGCAACGCCAACCTGCAGACCCGCGTCGCCGACGGCGTGCGCTCGGCGCTGGGCGACGGCTACAACACCGCGCTGAACCTGGCGCCCACCGTGCCCGCATGGCTCGAATGGATGCACGCCAAGCCGATGTCGCTGGGCCTGGACTTGCAGGGCGGCGTGCACTTCCTGATGCAGGTCGACCAGAAGGCCGCGCTGGACAAGCGCGTCGACGCCTACCTCGACAACATCCGCCAGACCCTGCGCGACAACAGCGTCGCCTACACCGCGGTCAACCGCAGCGGCGCCGATGCCATCGTGGTCAACCTGGGTGCGAACGCCGACGCCGCCAAGGCCCAGGCGCTGGTCGCGACCACCCTGACCGGCGCCAGCGGCTCGCTGGGCGTGGCGGCCAACGCGCCGACGGTCAGCGTTTCGGGCCAGCGCCTCGACGTGACCCTGAGCGAGGGCGACCTGAATCGCATTTCCACCGACGCCATCGAACAGAACCGCAACGTCATCGCCAATCGCATCAATGCGTTGGGCGTGTCCGAGCCGGTGCTGCAACGCCAGGGCAGCGACCGCCTGGTCGTGGAACTGCCGGGCCTGCAGGACACCGCGGAAGCGAAGCGCCAGATCGGCGCCACCGCAACGCTGGAATTCCGCGCGGTGACCGGCGACGAGGCGACCGCAGCGGCCGCCCTGGCCAGCGGCAACATCCCGGCCGATTCGCGCATCTACTACGATCAGTATCGCCGTCCGCTGCTGTTGTCCAAGCGCGTGCTGGTGTCCGGCGATCAGTTGATCAACGCGGTGCCGCAGACCGATTCGCGCACCGGTTCGCCGTCGGTGGGCATTACCCTGAACAGCGCCGGCGGCAAGCGCATGCTCGACCACACCCTGGAAAACGTCGGCAAGCGCCTGGGCATCGTCTACGTCGAGCGCATCCCGACCACCACGCAGGTGGACGGCAAGGACGTGCCATCGTCGCGCACCGTGGAGCGGGTGATCAGCTCGTCGACCATCCAGGGCGTGTTCGGCAAGGACTTCCAGACCACCGGCCTGAGCCAGCAGGAAGCGGCCGACCTGGCCAAGCAGCTCAAGGCCGGCGCGCTGGCCGCGCCGATGGATTTCATCGAACAATACGTGGTCGGCCCCAGCCTGGGCGCCGAGAACGTGGCCCGCGGCACCAAGGCGGTGCTGTTCTCGTTCGTGTTCGCGCTGGCGTTCTTCCTGGTCTACTACCGCGTGTTCGGCGTTCTGACATGCCTCGCGCTGCTGATGAACCTGCTGATGGTGGTCGCGGTGATGTCGCTGTTCGGCGCGACCATGACCCTGCCGGGCTTCGCCGGCCTGGCCCTGTCGGTGGGCATGTCGGTGGACGCCAACGTGCTGATCAACGAACGCATACGCGAGGAATTGCGCGCCGGGGTACCGCCGCAGGCGGCCATCGCCAGCGGTTACGACAAGGCCGGCGGCACCATCTTCGACTCCAACATGACCGCGCTGCTCGCCGGCGTGGCCTTGTACGCATTCGGCACCGGCCCGTTGAAGGGTTTCGCCGTGACCATGGTGGTCGGCATCCTGACTTCGGTGTTCACCGCGGTCACCGTGTCGCGCGCGATGGCCACGCTGATCTACGGCGGCCGCCGCAAGCTCAAGACCATCGCGATCTGACGGGAAAGGAACAAGACGACCATGAAACTCTTCCCGTTGCACCTGATCCCGAACGACACCAACGTCGACTTCATGCGCCTGCGCTGGGTGTCGTTGACCATCGCCCTGTTGCTGGCGCTGGCGGCCCTGGGCGGCATCCTGTTCAAGGGTTTCAACTACGCGCTGGACTTCACCGGCGGCACCGCGGTCGAACTGCGCTTCGACAAGCCGGCCGACGTGGACGACGTGCGCCAGCGCCTGGCCCAGGCCGGTTACGACAGCGCCCAGGTGCAGACCCGCGGCACCAGCAGCGATCTGCTGGTGCGTCTGCAACCCAAGGAAGGAGCGCAGGGCGACAGCAGCCAGCTGGCCGATGCCGTGGCCAAGGTCGCCTCGACGCCGGACAATCCCGCGCACCGGCTGAGCAGCAGCTTCGTCGGCCCGCAGGTCGGCCGCGAACTGGCGATGAACGCGCTGTACGCGCTGATCTTCGTGGTGGTGGGTTTCCAGATCTACATCGGCTTCCGCTTCGAGTGGAAATTCGCGGTGGCGGCGATCCTGACCACGCTGCACGACGTGCTGATCTGCGCCGGCTATTTCGCCTGGAGCGGCCGCGAATTCGACCTGACCGTGCTGGCCGGCCTGCTGTCGGTAATGGGCTTCTCGATCAACGACACCATCGTGGTGTTCGACCGCGTGCGCGAGAATTTCCGCGGCCTGCGCGCCGGTCCGGTCGAGGTGCTGAACACCTCGGTCAACCAGACCCTGTCGCGCACCATCATCACTTCGTTCGTCGCCTTCCTGTCGGCGCTGGCGCTGTTCCTGTACGGCGGCGACTCGCTGGAAGGCATGGCGATCTCGCAGATGATGGGCATCGTGATCGGCACCATCTCGTCGATCTTCATCGCTTGCCCGTTGCTGACCATGGGCTTCCTGAAGGTCACCAAGCAGGATCTGATGCCGAAGGCGAAGGACGACGCGGCGCTGGCGGCGCGCCCGTAAGCCGCGTCGGCATTCGCGATTTTCGAGACGGCGTCGGCAAACCGGCGCCGTTTTCGTTCGTGCCATGGTGAGGAGCCGGGCGTCACTGCGACGGCAGACGTCGGTGGCCGACGGGTCGCTGGCGCTGCATCGAGCGTGCTATTTGGCGGTGACTTGCGGGCGGCCATGGCGAAGACGTGCTGCCGGTCGCTAGCGGCGATGTGTTGCGCCGTCGCCGGGACTCGCCGCAAGTCCGGCCGGCACCTGGCGCATCAACATGGCACTGCCGTGCGAGATATTCCGCTTCGCGGATGAAGCGATCGCAATGGCGGCTCGGAACATTCCGAACCCGCTCGCGGGACGGTCGCGGTGTGGCCCGGGTCTTCGGCCTTTGCTGGAATCCCGGCCCACGAAAAAGGCCGCATCAGCGGCCTTCGATGGCAAGCCGGGAAGCGCAGGGATCTACATCTCGACGCGGCGCGCCTGCATGAACTTGGTGCTCCAGTAGCCCGACATCAGGCTGGAAACTTCCACGTCCTTGCCGGTGCGCGGGGCGTGCACGAACTGGCCATTGCCCAGGTAGATGCCGACATGGTCGATGCGGCCCTTGCGGCGGCCGAAGAAGACCAGGTCGCCTTCGCGCAGTTCGTCGCGGCTCTTGATCAGCAGCGCATCCTTGTTGCGCGCCATGTCGCGGGAGACGCGCGGCAGTTCGATGCCCAACGCGGTGCGGAATACGTAGCCCACCAGGCCGCTGCAGTCGAAGCCGCTATCCGGCGAGGTGCCGCCCCAGCGATACGGCGTGCCGAGCAGGGTCAGCGCGCGCTTGAGCACGTTCTGCACCTTGTCGCTGGGTGGCGGTGCATCGGATGCCGACTGGCCCGAGAGCAGCCGGCCCAGATCGCTGGCGACCTGGGTGGAGCGGCCGAGCAGGGGCAGGGCGTCGTC
>DASRYD010000411.1:0-4965 GCA_035653955.1 Pseudoxanthomonas sp. | reverse complement strand
ATTGCCGCCGCCGGCGACGAGGTGGCCCTGGTGTTCGGCCGCGAGCGCACCGGGCTGAGCAACGAGGAACTGCAGTTGTGCCATGCCGCGGTGCACATCCCGGCCAATCCGGAATACAGCTCGTTGAACCTGGCGGCTGCGGTGCAGGTGCTGGCCTACGAGGCACGGTTGGCGGTGCTGGCCGGCGACGACGGTGGGATCGCGCCCATGCGGGCCGACGACGCGCCGGCCACGCATGCGCAACTGGAGGGTTTTTTCGCCCAGCTCGGCGAAACCCTGGACGACATCGACTTCCACAAGGGGCGCACGCCGGATTCGGCGATGCGCAAGCTGCGCCGGCTGTTCCTGCGCGGCGACCTCACCCAGCAGGAAGTGCGCCTGCTGCGCGGCATCCTGGCCGACGCCCAGCGCATTGCGCGGCTGCTGCGCGAGACCGAGGGGCGCTAGCCTGTTGCGGAATTCCGCTTTTCGGCTAGGCTTCGGCTTTCGCAGGGGCGAAGAAATACAGGCATGAGCTGCTGGTTCCGTTATGCGTACAGACTGGCGCTGTTGGCGTGCCTGTCCCTGTCGGCCGTGGCCACGGCCGGCGAAGACGATTCCGTGCTGGTACTGGGCCGGATCAGCGACAACCCCAAGGCGCATTACGAGCAGCTGAAGCCGCTGCTCGACTACGTGGTGCCGCGCCTGCGCGACGTCGGCATCACCGAAGGCCGCATCCTGATGGCGCGCGATGCGCAGCAGATGAACAGCTACTTGCGCCGCGGCCGGGTCGATTGGGTGACCGAGACCACGGGCAACGCGATGCAACTGCAGCAACGAGCGGGCGCCCGTCCGCTGCTGCTGACCGAGCGCGGCGGCGTGGGTCGCTACCGCTCGCTGTTCTTCGCCCGCAAGGACAGCGGCATCGACAGCCTGGCCGACCTCAAGGGCCACACCCTGGCCTTCCAGCGCACCACGTCGACCAGCGCCTACCTGGTGCCGGCCATGACCCTGCTGGATGCGGGCCTGCGTCCCGAAGTGCTGTTGTCGCCGCAGGACCGGCCGCCCGGGGACACCGTCGGCTACGTGTTCGCAGGCACCGAACTCAACCTCAGCGCCTGGGTGCACAAGCGGGTGGTCGACGCGGGCGCGGTCAGCAACCTCGACTGGGACAATCCGGAGGCGGTGCCGCCCGCGTTCAAGCGCGATTTCCGCATCTTCCACGAAACCGAAGAATATCCGCGCGCGGTCGAGATCGTGCGCTCGGGGCTGGACCCGAAGGTCGAGGCGCGCTTGCGCGAAGTGCTGCTGCACGCGAACGACGACGCGCAGGGGCGGGAGGCGATGCGGCGCTTCTTCAGCACGACCCGCTTCCTGCCGATCGACGCGGCGTCCACCCGCGCGATGGAACGCATCCGCGATGGCGCCGCTCGCGTGCGCGAGTCGATCGAATGAAGCCCAGGTTCGGTTTGCAGGCGCGGTTCCTGGCCCTGGTCGGGGTCACTTTCCTGGTGATCGTCTGCCTGCTGTTCCTGTTGCTGCGCAAGGAACGCCAGCAGCAAGGCGAAGTCGAAGCGCAAAGCCTCGAGGCGATGCACGACATGGCCATGGAGACCCTGCGCCTGCGCGGGGAGGGCATCACCGCCCAGTTGGCCGACCGGCTGGCCAATCCGCTGTACTACTTCGACCTGGAAACCATCGGCCAGATCATCCAGGGCACGCGGCGGCAACCGGATGTCAGTTACGTGCTGGTCTTCGATCCGCAAGGTCGCATCGTGCACGACGGCTCCGCCGACATCACCGGCTATGGCCAGGAAATGCCGGACCCGCTGGCCCGGGCGGCGGTCGCGGCCAGCGGCGTGCGTTCGCAATGGTCGGCGCACGTGCTCGACGTATCCGCGCCGATCCTGGTGGGGCAGCACCGCCTTGGCGGAGTGCGCGTGGGCTATTCGCTGGACGGCATCCGCAAATACGAGATCGCCACGCGCACGCGCCTGCGCGAGCGCTTGAGCGAATCCAACGAACGCCATCTCGCCTGGGTCCTGGCGTTGCTGCTGACCCTGGGTGCGGCCAGCCTGCTCGCGGCATGGCTGTTGCAGCGCGACCTGGTGTGGCCGATCCGGCGGCTGGCCCGGGCGGCGGGCGAGATCGAGGCCGGCAACTATGTCGGCAGCCGGATGGAAAGCGCGCGCCACGACGAAGTCGGCAATCTGGTCCGCGCCTTCACCCGGATGCACGACAGCATCGTCCGCCAGAACCGCGACGTGCGGCGCATGGCCTATAGCGACAGCCTGACCGGGCTGACCAACCGGCTGGGTTTCCGCGAGAGCCTGGGCGAGCGGCTCGCGGCGTTGTCCGGAAGTTCGGGCCAGTTGGCGCTAGCCTTCGCCGACATCGACGACTTCAAGCGGGTCAACGACACCCTGGGTCACGAAGCCGGCGACGAAGTGATCCGCCAGTACGCGCAGCGCATCCAGCGCGTGGTCGAGCGCTGGGCCGGGCCCGATGCGTTGCTGGCCCGCTTCGGCGGCGATGAATTCGTGATCCTGGTGCAGGGCGAAAACGTGCGCGCCACCGCGCGGCGGCTGGCGGAGGCCCTGATCGAGGACTTCCGCGGCCCGATCGCCCTGCATGGCCGGCGCGCCTTCCTCGGCACCTCGATCGGCATCAGCCTGTTCCCGGAAGACGCCGGCGACGCGGTCGAACTGATGAAGCGCGGCGACATCGCCATGTACCAGGCCAAACGGGCCGGCAAGAACTGCTACCGCTTCTACAGCCGGACCATGGACGAGCAGGCGGCGCAACGCCTGCGCCTGGAGGACGACCTGCGCGGCGCGTGGGAACGCGGCGAACTGCAGGTGCTTTACCAGCCGATCTGCCGGGTCGCCGATCGCGCGGTGGTCGGCGCCGAAGCCCTGCTGCGCTGGCAGCATCCGGAACGGGGAACGATCCCGACGCCGCAGTTCATCGCCGTGGCCGAACGCAGCGACCTGATCGGCGAACTCGGCCCGCGGGTGCTGCGTCAGGCCTGCAATGCGGTGGCGGGCTGGCGGGTGCCGCCGGGACGTCCGGCACCGTTCGTTTCGGTCAACGTGTCGTCGCGGCAATTGCGCGACGGCGACCTGACCGACCAGGTCGCCGCCTGCCTGCGGGAGAGCGGTTTGCCGGCCTCGCGCCTGCACCTGGAGCTGACCGAGACCGCGCTGCTGCGCGACGTCGGGCTCGCCGCCGATCTGCTGTCGCGCCTGCACCGCACCGGAGTCAACATCTGGCTGGACGATTTCGGCACCGGTTTCTCGGGTCTCAGCCACTTGCGCCGCGTGCCGGTGGACGGGGTCAAGATCGATCGCAGTTTCGTCGCCGACGTGGAAACCGATGCCGACGATCTGGCGCTGACCACCGCGATCATCGCGATGGCGCGTTCGCTGGGCATCCTGGCGGTGGCCGAGGGCGTGGAAACCGAGGGGCAGTTCGAATTGCTGCGCGAACGCGGCTGCGATCTGGCGCAGGGCTATTGGCTGGGGTATCCGGTGACCGCCGACGAGTTCGCGCAGTTGCTGGGCTGAACCGTCGCCCGGCGAAGGCAGGACCCCTTTCGCGGTCGCTCCCGTAGCGGCGCACCAAGGTGCGCTCCCCAAAAGCGCCATTTTCCCGCCGGCCCTTTTTAATCCGCCATCCAGCCCCCACACTTCCCCCATGTTCGAACGATCCCGCAAGGGCGAGCACGCTTTGCTGATCCAGCCCCATGCCGGCGGTCCGCCGGACGAAGGGGCGGTGGAGGAATTCGCCGATCTGGCGCGTTCCGCCGGGGCCAGCATCGCCACGCTGATTCCCGCCCGCATCGACCGCCCCAATCCATCCACCCTGATCGGCAGCGGCAAGCTGGAAGAGGTCAAGGCCGCCGCCGACGCGACCGAAGCCGATCTGGTGCTGGTCAACTTCGCCCTGAGCCCGGGCCAGGAACGCAACCTGGAGAAATTCCTGCAGCGCCGTGTGCTGGACCGCACCGGGCTGATCCTGGACATCTTCGCACAGCGCGCGCGCAGCCACGAAGGCAAGCTGCAGGTGGAACTGGCCCAGTTGAAGCACATGGCCACGCGCCTGGTGCGTGGCTGGACCCACCTGGAGCGCCAGCGCGGCGGCTCCATCGGTCTGCGCGGGCCCGGCGAAACCCAGCTGGAAACCGACCGTCGCCTGCTGCAGAAGCGCGTCGAGCAGTTGCAGAAGCGGCTGGAGAAGGTCGAAGTGCAGCGCACGCAGATGCGCCGCGCCCGCGTGCGCAGCGAACTGCCGCGCGTGGCGCTGGTCGGCTACACCAACGCGGGCAAGTCGACCCTGTTCAACACGCTGACCGGCGCCGGAGCCTACGCCGCCGACCAGTTGTTCGCGACGCTGGACCCGACCGTGCGCCGCATCGAGCTGCCCGGCGGCGGCGTGGTGCTGGCCGACACCGTGGGTTTCGTTCGCGACCTGCCGCACGAACTGGTCGCGGCGTTCCGTTCGACCCTGAGCGAAGCGCGCGAGGCCGACCTGCTGCTGCACGTGATCGACGCCGCCGATCCATTGCGGGACGAGCGCATCGGCCAGGTCGACGAAGTGCTGCAGGCGATCGGCGCGGGCGACATCCCGCAGTTGCTGGTCTACAACAAGATCGACCGCATCGAGGGTGCGCAACCGCGCCACGACACGCCCAGCGAGAACCACGAGCGTGTCTGGATCTCGGCCCGCGACGGGCAGGGCATCGACCTGTTGAAGGGGGTGCTGGCGCAGCGACTGGGGTTCCAGCGGGTGCGCGGACGGCTGGACCTGCCGGCGCATTCGGGACGCCTGCGCTCGCGTTTGCACGCCCTGGGCGCGGTGCTGGCCGAAGACCACGACGAATACGGCTGGCACGTCACCGTCGACCTGGCCCTGGCCGATGCGCAGCGGCTGGCCGCGCAGGCCGGCGGCCACGTGCTGGAAGCGCTGTTGCCCGAGCCCAGATCG
>DASRYD010000410.1:0-14398 GCA_035653955.1 Pseudoxanthomonas sp. | reverse complement strand
CGGATCGGCGCGCTGTCGCCGGTGGCGACGCGCGCGGCGCAAGCGGAAACGTTTGCGTGGACCACGTTCGCCGTGGTGCTGTGGGTATCGGGCGCGCTTGCCACCGCCGCGTTGTTCGCCTGGCAGCAATGGCGCTTTCAGCGACGGCTTGCCGGCAGCGCGCCGCATGGCGAGGGCTTGCGTATTGCCCATGGCAGCGAAGGCCTGCCGGCGGTGGTCGGCCTGCTGCGCCCGCGCATCGTGCTGCCGGCCGATTTCGACCTGCGTTACGACGCGGGCGAACGCGAACTGATCCTGTGCCACGAACGCATCCACGTCGCCCGCCGCGACCTGTGGGCGAACGCCGTCGCGGCGGTGTTGCGCGCGCTGTTCTGGTTCAACCCGTTATTGCACTACGCCGCATGGCGTTTCCGTCGCGACCAGGAGTTGGCCTGCGACGAACGGGTGGTCGCGCAGCACCCGCAACGGCGGCGCGATTACGCGGGCGCGATGCTGAAGACGCAGATGGCCGATTCGTCGTTGCCTGTCGGTTGCCACTGGCAGGCTTCCACCCCGCTGAAGGAGAGGATCGCGATGTTGAAGGAGCATGCCCCGAAGCCGATGCGTTCCGTCGTCGGCGCTGCACTGGTGTCGTTGTTGCTGATCGGTGGTGGTTATGCGGCGTGGGCCGCGCAGCCGGAACAGCCGCAAGCAGGACCGGCCCTGCCGGGCGCCGAAAACACCGACTACACCGCGCGCATCGAGTTTTCCGAAAACGGTGGAGAACCGGCGCGCTTCTACGCCTACAAGCGATTCGGCGAAACGTTCGCCATGGTCGACGCCGCAGGACAAGGTCGTCCGTCGATCGTGGCGACCGTGCAGCCGGTGACCTTCAAGGGAAAGCTGGCGTTCGATGTCGACATGCAGATCATGAAGGACGGCGAAGTAATCGCCATGCCGCGCGTGGTCGCGAAGAACGGGGAAACCGCCAGCGTCCGCCAGGGCAAGGAACAGAATGGAAAGTTCATCGGCATCAGCGTCGCCTTCCAGGTCGCGGCGCGTGACGCAAACGCTGCCCTCCAGCAGGCCAGGCCGTTCGTACCGGCGGAAAGAACGCAGAAACTGACGACGGCGTCGGGGGCGCAGGTGGAGATCGCCTCGAAGAACATGAATCCGCCGCGTTATCCGGTTGCGGCCGCGCAGCAGGGCATCGGCGGCAGGGTGCTGCTCGTTGTCGATGTCGCTGCGGACGGCAGTGTCCGGGGCGTCGAGATCGAGAAATCGGAACCCGCGGGCGTGTTCGATGCGGCGACGCTGGAGGCGGTGAAGCAATGGAAGTTCGAACCGGCGTTCGAGAACGGCAAGCCGGTGGCGGGCCGTGTGCGCGTGCCGGTCGATTTCAAGGTCGAGAAGGAGGACGGCGCCGGCGGCGTCGTACCCAGGAGCGCGGGGTGATCCGCAGGGTGACGACAACCCTCGTCGCCATTGCGCTGGCGGGGTGTGCCAGCCGCGGGGAACGCGTCGAAGCCGTCGACGAGATCGAGCGCGGCCACTACGTGGACCGGCGGATGTTGCTGCCCAACGCATCGGCGGGTGCGTCCGCGATTCCGACCTACGAAATGCGCTCGCAGGAACGTTTTCGTATGCCACATGCGCTGGACGACGCGCTACCGCAGCTGCCCTCCGATTCGCCGCGCCGCACCTTGCCGCCGACCACGGTGTGCGTGCGTGCCGTCGTGTCCGCGCAAGGCCAGGTACAACGCATCGATGCCCTCGACGATCGCGCCGAATGCCACGCCGGCAATGCCGTCGAGAACGCGGATCTGCTGCAGGCGGCGCGCGATGGTGTGCAGCGATGGACCTTCGCGCCGGCCGCGATCTGCACCTGGAATGCCGACGCACGAATGCCGAAGGATGCCGATGACTGCACCGGCGCGGCGAAGATCGAACCGGTGCCGGTCAGCCTGTTGTACGCCTTCACCTTCGAGATCCGCGAAGGCAGGGCGACCGTGCGCAAGGATCGCGTGGCGCAGCCGTAGGAGCGGGCCCTGCCCGCGATGCCCTTCGACCGGATCGCGAGAAAGAAACTTCGCGGGCAGGGCCCGCTCCTACGAAGTGCGCGTGCAATGACGATCCGCGACATCCAGCGCTTCGTCGATGATCGCCAGGCCATCGCGCAGGTCCTGTTCGTCGATGATCAGCGGCGGCACCACGTGCAGGCGATTGCCGACCACGAACGGCCATAGCCCTCGCCGTTTGCAGGCGTGGGCGAATTCGGCCATCGGTGCGTTGTCGGGGCCGGTGGCGTTGAACGGCACCAGCGGCTCGCGCGTGTCGCGGTCGCGGACCAGTTCGATCGCCCAGAACAGGCCGAGGCCGCGCACGTCGCCTACCGAAGGGTGCCCCCGCTGCATCGCCTGCAATGCGGGGCCGACGATCTCGTCGCCGAACCGGCGGGCGCGGCCGATCAGGTTTTCCGCCTTGTAGATGCCGATGCAGGCCACGGCGGCGGCACAGGCCAATGGATGCCCGGAATAGGTCAGGCCGCCGGGATAGGGTCGCGTGGCGAAATCCGCGGCGATGGCGTCGCTCAGGATCACGCCGCCCAATGGCACGTAGCCCGAGTTCACGCCCTTCGCGAACGTGATCAGGTCGGGCACCACGTTCCAGCGGTCCACCGCGAACCATTCGCCGCAGCGACCGAAGCCGGCCATCACTTCGTCGGCGATCATCGCGATGCCGTGCGCGTCGCACAACGCGCGCACGCCTTGCAGGTAGCCGTCCGGCGGTACCAGGATGCCGTTGGCGCCGACCACCGTTTCCAGCAGGATCGCGGCGATGCTATGCGCGCCTTCGACCATGATCGTGTCGGCCAGGTGCGCCAGTGCGCGGGCGCACTCTTCTTCCGCATCGGCGGCATGGAAGGCGGAGCGATACGGATACGGCCCCCAGAACTTCACGAAACCGGGTGCGCCCGGTTCCGACGCCCAGCGCCGCGGATCGCCGGTGGCGGCGATCGCGCCTGCGGTCGCGCCGTGGTAGCTGCGATAGGCGCTCAACACCTTGTGCCGGCCGGTGTGCAGGCGGGCCATGCGGATCGCGTTCTCGACCGCTTCCGCGCCGCCATTGGTGAAGAACACCCGATCGAGACCGCCCGGCGCGAGTCCGGCGATCAGCCGCGCCGCTTCGCTGGTCGCCTCGTTGGCGTGGTACGGCGCCAGCGTGCACAGCTTCGCGGCCTGCGCCTGGATCGCGGCGACCATCGCCGGATGCTGGTGGCCGACGTTGGCGTTGACCAGCTGGCTGGAGAAATCGAGCCAGCGCATGCCGTCCTCGTCGCGGAAAAAGGCGCCGTCGGCGCCGGTGACGACGAGGGGCGCCGGGCCGTCGAGGGCCGACCACGAATGCAGCACGTGGCGGCGATCGTCGCGAGCGGTCAGCGATGCCGTCGCATCGGCGGGAAGATCGATGGCCGCCATCGGACGCATCGAGGGACTCAGGGCACGAAGGTCTGTTCGGGATCGTCGAACGACTTGAACTCCAGCGCGTTGCCCGACGGATCGAACAGGAACATGGTCACGTGCTGCCCCGGCTTGCCTTTCAGCCGCAAGTGCGGCTCTTCGTGGAAAGCGACGCCGGCCGACTTCAGGCGCGAAGCCAGCGTTTCCCACGACACGCGGTCGAGGTTCATGCCGAAATGCGGCACGGGCACCGTCTCGCCGTCGAAGCGGCTGTCGTGCAACGGCGCGCTGTCCGTCGCAATGTGCGCGACCAGGTGATGGCCGAAGAAATCGAAATCCTGGTAATTCGCGTCGCTGCGGCCCTTCGGGCAGCCGAGCACGTCGCCGTAGAAATGGCGCGCCTCGTCGAGGTCCCGTACCGGAAACGCCAGGTGGAACCTGTTGACGGCGGACGAGGGCTGCGCGCTCACGAAGCCGTCTCCAGCCGCGGCACGCAGGCGTCGAAGATGTTCTGCCAGAACAGGTTCCAGGCGGCGATGCTGCGTTCGTAGCCCTTGGCCAGCGCCGGCAGCACCGCGGGATCCTCGCGGATGTATTCGTCGATCGCGGCGCGGGTCAGTTCGCCGTGGACGATGTCTTCCTCGCCGGTGTGGATGGTCCAGAATTCCCAGTCGATGTCGCTGGCGTTGGCGCGGATGAACGGATTCTCGCGCATGTGTTCGAACATCACCGACAGGTAGGTCTGGCACAGGCATTCGCCGCCCATGCCGCGCAAGCCCACGCCGAACGCGGGCGGGCTGGCGGACAGGTCGCGCGTCAGTCCCTGCAGGATGCGCCGGTTGGCGTCGAGCGGACGCTGCAGGGCCTCGTATTCCACGCCGATACTCGCCAGGAAGCGGTCGTACACCGCGGGATGCGCCTTGTCCGCATCGCCTTCGCCCAGTTCTTCCGAAAGGATCCATCCCAGCAGGCTGCGCAAGCGGCCGAACGGCAGCTTGGCCACCAGCAGGGCGAGATCGGCGATGTAATCGATGGTGAAGAACCGATACTGGATGCACACCTCGCGCAGCGCTTCGGGCGGAAGCAGATCGAGCGCCTGCATCCTCTGTGCCGCCAGCACTTCGGTCGCCTGCTTGGCCTGGTCGGCGAAATTCCAGAATTGCTCCCGGGTCGTCACTGCTGTTTGCATCGCGTCACTCCTGATTCGAATGAGGGATGCAGACTCGACTTTGCCCGCATGGTGCCTCGGTTTCGTTCGTCCGGATGTTGTATTCGGTTGCGTGAGTGCGACGTGCAGAAATCGCCGTGATAAAGCAGCTGTTCACGCTGGCTCTCACGCGACGGCAACGAACGTGTATGCATTGCTTAACGGCTCGGCGCGGATGTGGTGAAAACGCGACGCCGCGCGCATTCAGTTCCATTGGCGAATGTCACGCGGCGTAGAGTGGCAAAGCGCGATGATGTCGCGGGTTCGCGCCGTGCGGTCGCGCGAAGACGGCTGGACCAGACGCTCATGGAAATGAACAACGAGATGAAATCCCCAGCGGATTGCGATTCCATCGCCGCCGCGGGCGATGGCGTCAAGCTGCTGTGGACCGGCGGCTGGGACTCCACTTTCCAGTTGCTTCGGCTTCTGTTGAAGCATCGGCTGCCGGTCGTTCCCTATTACCTCGAGGATCCCACGCGCGCTTCGACCGCGACGGAACTGCGGACGATGCAATGCATCGGCGACGAACTGCGCCGGGCTTTTCCGCATACGCGCGATCTGCTGCTCCCCTTGCGCCGCCATCGGGTGGATTCGTCGCAGCCGGACGACGAAATCGCCCGCGCGCTGCGCGCGATCCGCAAGCGCTCGTACATCGGCAGCCAGTACGCGTGGCTGCCGGCGTTCTGCAAGCGCCATGGCATCGACGGCATCGAGCTGAGCGTGCACATCGACGACAAGGTGCAGGCGCTGGTCGCGCCGCTCGTGCGCGAGTACGTCCAGGCGGGGAAATACCGCAGCTTCCGCCTCGATCCGCGCCATGCGGACAGCCCCGAATACACGCTGTTTCGCTATTTCGGCTTTCCGCTGTTCGAACTCGACAAACGCGGCATGGGCCGCGAGGCGGAGTACGAAGGCTGGGGCACGATCATGGCGATGACCTGGTTCTGCCACCGGCCGGTGCGAGGCAAGCCCTGCGGTACCTGCGCGCCGTGCGTCTACGCGATCGAGGAAGGGATGGCCGCGCGCGTACCGCGCACGCGCCGCGCGCTGTCGTTCTTCTACCGCAAGCTGGCGTTGCCGCTGAAACCGCCGCTGCGCGCCGCGCTGGCGTCGGTACGCAGGCGCTGAACGCGCGCCGGAACGGCTTGCCGGCGCGCCGCGCTTACGCCGCCCGCACCAGCGGGATTTCCCGCGGGTTATCCCACTTGGCCAGCAGTGCGGCCTCGCGGGCCCTGGCTTCGTGCAGGTGCTTTTCCTTGACGTGGCCGTAGCCGCGGATGTGTTCGGGCACGCTGGCGATCTGCACGGCCAGCGGCAGGCGGTTGCCGTCGAGGCCGGCCAGCAGCTTGGCCACGGTCTGTTCGTACTCGCCGATCAGGGCGCGTTCGGTCTTGCGTTCTTCGGTGTAGCCGAACAAATCGAATGCGCCGCCGCGCAGGAAGCGCAGCCTGGCCAGCCACCTGAATGCGGTCAGCACCCACGGGCCGTATTCCTTCTTCTGCAGACGGCCGTGCGCGTCCTTCTTCGCCAGCAGCGGCGGGGCGAGGTGGAACTTGAGCTTGTAGTCGCCGTCGAACTGCTGCTGCAGGCGGCGCTGGAATTCGCCGCTGGTGTACAGGCGGGCGACTTCGTATTCGTCCTTGTACGCCATCAGCTTGAAGAAGTAGCGCGCCACCGCCTCGGTCAGCGCGGTGGAGCCGGGAGCGCGGGCGTGTTCGGCGTCGCGCGCCTTCGCCACCAGGTCGACGTAGCGCTGCGCGTAGGCGGCGTTCTGGTAGTCGGTGAGGAAGGCGCGGCGGCGCGCGATCAGCTCGTCCAGCGAACGCGACAGGCGTTCGTCGTCCAGCGGCAGGAAGGCGACGTCGGTATCGCCGAGGTCGGCGTCGCGCAGGCCGCGCACTTCGCGCTCGTTGCCCGGGTTGCGCGGCGCGGCGTTCGACCCCCACTCGGTGCTTTCCCATTCGCCCGGCGGCAGGATCTGCAGGTTCAGCGGCGTGCGTTCGCTTTCGGTGCTGGCGTTGCGGATCAGGCCGGCGGCTTCCTGCACCGCCTGCGGGTTCACCGCGGCGAGGCGGCCCCAGGCGAACGCGGTCTTGTTCATTTCGATCGCGGCGCCGTTCAACTCCACCGCGCGCATGATCGCGTCGAACGAGATCGGCACCAGGCCCTGCTGCCACGCGTAGCCGAGGATGAACAGGTTGGTGGCGATGGCATCGCCCATCAGCGCGGTCGCGATCTGGGTCGCGTCGATCAGGTCGGGCTCGCGGCCGCCTAGCGCGACCTTCACCCCGGCCACGATCTCCGCGGCCGGGAACTGCATGTCCGGATGCGTGGTGAAGGTGCCGGGCATCGCCTCGTAGCTGTTCAGCACCACGTGCGAGCGTTCGCCGCGCACCTTGGACAGGGCCCAGTAGTCGTTGACCACGACCATGTCGCAGCCCAGCACCAGATCGGCTTCGCCGGCGGCGATGCGCACGGCGTGGATGTCGCGGGGCGAGCGCGCGATGCGGATGTGGGTGGTCACCGCGCCGCCCTTCTGGGCCAGTCCGGTCTGGTCGAGCACCGTGGCGCCCTTGCCTTCCAGGTGCCCGGCCATGCCGAGCAGCGCGCCGATGGTGACCACGCCGGTGCCGCCGACGCCGGTGATCAGGATGTTCCAGGGTTGTTGTTCGAGGTTGGACTTGAATACGGGTGCTGGCAGGTTGCCCAGCAGTTCGGCGGCATTGGCCCGGCTCTTATCAAGCATGTTGCCCTTGCGCAGGCTGCCGCCTTCCACGGTGACGAAACTGGGGCAGAAGCCGTCGACGCAGCGGAAGTCCTTGTTGCAGTTGCTCTGGTCGATGTCGCGCTTGCGGCCGAACTCGGTCTCCTTCGGCAGCACCGACACGCAGAAGCTCTTCTCACCGCAATCGCCGCAGCCCTCGCAGACCAGCGAGTTGACCATGGTGCGCTTCTGCGGGTCGGGCATCTTGCCGCGCTTGCGCCGGCGGCGCTTCTCGGTGGCGCAGACCTGGTCGTAGATCAGGATCGACACGCCCTTCACTTCGCGCAGGCGGCGCTGCACGTCGTCGAGGTCCTTGCGGTCGAAGAACTCGACGTCGCCCGGGAAGATCGACTTGTCGCTCCACTTGCCGACCTCGTCGCTGACCACGACGATCGTCTGCACGCCCTCGGCGCGCATCATCTGCGCGATCTGCGGCACGCTCAGCGTGCCGTCGACCGGCTGGCCGCCGGTCATCGCCACCGCATCGTTGTACAGGATCTTGTAGGTGATGTTGACCCCGGTCGCGACCGACTGGCGCACCGCCAGCGAACCGCTATGGAAGAAGGTGCCGTCGCCGAGGTTCTGGAACACGTGGGGCGTTTCGGTGAACGGCGCCTGCCCCGACCAGGTCACGCCTTCGCCGCCCATGTGGGTGAAGGTGTCGGTGTCGCGATCCATCCACGTCACCATGTAGTGGCAGCCGATGCCGCCGAGCGCGCGACTGCCTTCCGGCACCACGGTCGAGGTGTTGTGCGGGCAGCCCGAGCAGTAATGCGGCACGCGCGGGAAATTGGCGCGCGGCAGGGCCATTTCGGCCTCCTTCTCTTCCATCCAGCGCAGGCGCTGTTCGATGGATTCCGTGAATGCGTTCGAAGGAAGCGGGAAGCGCAGGATGCGCTTGCCGATCACGCCGGCGATGGTCGCCGGGGTCAGTTCGCCGGTCGAAGGCAGGATCCATTCGCCGGCTTCGTCGTACTTGCCGACGATGCTCGGGCGCTGGCCCCAGTCGGCCGGCCAGTTGTAGAAGTATTCCTTCATCTGCCGCTCGACGAAGGCGCGCTTCTCCTCGACCACGACGATGTCTTCCAGGCCGCGCGCGAAGTTGGCGATGCCGACCGGCTCCAGCGGCCAGGTCATGCCGACCTTGTACACGCGGATGCCGATGTCGGCGCAGGCCTGCTCGTCCAGGCCCAGGTATTCCAGCGCCTGCAGCACGTCGAGGTAGCTCTTGCCGGTGGTGACGATGCCCAGCCGCGCGCGCGGCGAATCCAGGGTGATCTTGTCCACCCCGTTGGCCCGCGCGAACGCCTGCGCCGCGGCCACCGCGTACTTGTGCAGGCGCATCTCCTGGTCCAGCGGCGGGTTCGGCCAGCGGATGTTCAAGCCGCCCGGCGGCAGTTCGAAGTCCTCCGGCAGCACGATGCGGCGGGCGAACGGATTCACTTCCACCGAGGCCGACGACTCCACCGTCTCGGCGATGGTCTTGAAGCCGATCCAGCGGCCGGTGTAGCGGCTCATCGCCCAGCCGACCAGGCCCAGGTCGAGGATGTCCTGAACGCCGGTCGGGTTGAGGATCGGCATCATCGCGCTGACGAACTCGTCTTCCGAACCGTGCGGCAGGGTCGAGCTGCGGCAGGCATGGTCGTCGGCGGCCAGCGCCAGCACGCCGCCGTGCTTCGAGGTGCCGGCGGCGTTGCCGTGCTTGAACACGTCGCCGCAACGGTCCACGCCCGGGCCCTTGCCGTACCACATCGCGTACACGCCATCGACCTTGGCGCCGGGGAACAGGTTGGTCTGCTGGGTGCCCCAGACCATGGTCGCGCCGAGGTCCTCGTTCAGGCCGGGAACGAACTTCACCTGCGCCTCGGCCAGGTGCTTCTTCGCCCGCCACAGTTCCAGGTCGAAGCCGCCGAGCGGCGAGCCGCGATAACCGCTGATGAAGCCGGCCGTGTTCAGGCCCGCCGCCTGGTCGCGCAGGCGCTGCATCAGTGGCAGGCGCACCAGCGCCTGCACGCCGCTTAGGTAGATGCGGCCGTCGGTGCGGGTGTACTTGTGCTCCAGCGTGTAGTCGGCGTCCAGCACCCCGATCTGCGGCGTGTTGGCGGACGAGGGCGAGGTGAGTTCGGCGGTGCTGGTCATGGCGGGCCCGTGCGGCTGGCGGGTGAATGGAGCAAAGACTCGGAATTATAGGCGGTGCGACCAATTCCTCCGAGCCGGCGGAACGCCGGAAAACCCGGCAGCCGGCGACGAAACGCAGGTGGGGAAAGCACCGGCATCGGGTGGATAGACTGTAACCGTTTGCAATTTGTCGATGCGTCGATGGGCGCGACGCCGCAAGGCAGTTACGATCCACGGTTTGCCGCGGAGCCTGCCCATGATCCGACCCCTGGTCTGTTTCCTCGCCCTGGCCCTTGCCGTTGCCGCCCATGCGGGCGAACCGGTCGCCCAGGTGCGCGTCGCCTTCGATCGCAACGGGGTCACCGATATCCATGCCGAAGGTCTCGCCGACGTGGCCGCCAACCGCGCGATCACCGCCGACGACCCGGTGCGGGTCGCGTCGATCTCCAAGCTGGGCGTCGCCATCGCGGTGATGCGATTGGTCGAACAGGGCAAGCTCGACCTCGATGCCGACGTGTCGAAGCAGCTGGGCTGGTCGCTGCGCAATCCGAAGTGGCCCGACACGCCGATCACCTTGCGCCTGCTGCTGTCGCACCGTTCCAGCCTGACCGACGGCGCCGGCTACTGGCAGGTGCCGCTGGACGGACAACTGAAGGACCTGCTGGACGATCCGAAGGCCTGGGATGCGGAACACGCGCCCGGCACGTACTGGCGCTACACCAACCTCAACTTCCCGCTGGTCGCGGCGGTGATGGAACGCGCCACCGGCGAGCGCTTCGACCTGCTGATGCAGCGGCTGGTGCTGAAACCGCTGGAGCTGCACGCTTGCTACGGTTGGCCGAGTTGCGACGAAGCCACCGCCGCGCGCGCCGTGGTGCTGTACGGCGACGGCAAGCCCGAAGTCGACGACAACCAGGGCCACAAGCCGGCCTGCGGCATCACCAAGGCCCGCGATGGCAGCTGCGACCTGTCGAAGTGGCGCGCTGGCGCCAGCCCGGGCGTATTCGGCCCGCAGGGCGGCCTGCGCATTTCGGCGAAGGGTCTGGCGAAGATCGGCCGCCTGCTGCTCGGCGAAGGCAAGGTCGATGGCGTGCGCCTGCTGAAGCCCTCGTCGGTGCGCACGCTGATCGGCCCCGAATGGACCTTCGCGCCCGGCAACGGCGTGACCATCGAGGAAGACGATCCGATCCGCAACCGCAAGGGCCAGATGTGCCGCTACGGGTTGGCGGTGCAGACCCTGGCGACGCCGGACAAGGATTGCGGCGACGATCCGTTTGGCGACGGCATTCCGCGCGTTGGCCATTCCGGCAATGCCTACGGCCTGCTGTCGGGCTTGTGGATCGACCGCAAGGCCGGCACCGGCGTCGCCTATTTCGCCACCGGCAACGACCAGCCGGCGCCGGGCGAACGTTCCGCGTTCACCGCCATCGAGGAAAAACTCGCACGCGGCGATTAGGCCAAAGACTCCGTGTCAGCCTAAGGCTCCACTGTGGGAGCGACGTCAGTCGCGACGCTTTCCCCCGGTCTCAGAGAAGCATAAAGCGTCGCGACTGACGTCGCTCCCACGTCGTGGATTCCTGGAGTTAAGCGGGAAATCCGCAAATCAGCGAAGTATCGGAATTTTCCGATACGGGCCCGGGCGAACCGGCGATAGCATCGTACTTGGTCAGCTACGACAGTGGCGCGCATGCATTGCAAACCTCCCGCCTCGCATCGCCTGCGCAGGGGTCGTGTCTCCCTCGCCGGGCAGGTGTATCTGGTCACGTTCGCCACGCAAGGCCGCAAGCGCTTGTTCGATAGCGCGCAGCATGCGGCAGCCTACTCGAAAGCCTGCATGGACAGCCGCCTGTGGCAGGAAGCGAAACTGCTGGCCTGGGTGCTGATGCCCGATCATTGGCATGGGCTGATTCAGTTGGGCGACAACGCCGTGCTGTCGCGGATCGTGCAGCGGCTGAAGGCCAATACCTCCAGGGCGGTGATGACCAGGGGTGTCCCCGTCTGGCAAGCCGGATTCCACGACCGGGCCATTCCCGGCGAAAGGACCATGCGCGCGGCGGCGGATTACCTGCTGGCCAACCCTTTGCGCGCAGGCCTGGTCGAATCGGTCGAGGACTGGCCGTGGCGATACGCGGCCTGGGACTAACGCAAAATCTCCGGTGTGGGAGCGACGTCAGTCGCGAATGCTTCTGCTATTCAGCAAATGGAATGAAGAGATCGCGACTGACGTCGCTCCCACACCGGATTTTTATCGCTCAATCCGCCGGCACCGTGCGTTCGCGCGCCCATTCGCGCAGCGTTTCGACCTGCTCGGCCATCAGCACCGACAACGGGCGCGTATTGCGGATTTCCTGCATCAGCAGGTCGGTGTCCAGCGCGCGACCTTCGGCATGCGCGGCGTACAGGCCGGAGACGATGGCCTGTTCGATTTCCGCACCGGAAAAGCCGTTGCTCGCGGCGGCCAGCGCCGGCAGGGCGAACTCTTCGGGATTGAACTTGCGCCGCGCCAGGTGCAGGCGCAGCAGTTCGACACGCGTGTCCGGCGCTGGCAGGTCGAGGAAGAAGATCTCGTCGAAGCGGCCCTTGCGCAGCAGTTCGGCCGGCAGTTCGTGCACCTGGTTGGCGGTGGCGACGATGAAGACCTGTCGCTTGCGTTCGGCCATCCACGTCAGCAGGTGGCCGAGCACGCGCCGCGATACGCCGCCGTCGTCGCCGCCGCTGGCCAGGCCCTTCTCGACCTCGTCGATCCACAGTACGCACGGTGCCAGCTGTTCGGCCGAAGCCAGCGCATCGCGCAGGTTCTTCTCGGTCTCGCCGTGGTACTTGTCGTACAGCGAACCGAAGTCCAGCCGCAGCAGCGGCACGCCGAAACCGGCTGCGGTGGCTTTGGCCAGCATCGACTTGCCGCAGCCTTGCACGCCGAGCAGCAGCATGCCTTTCGGCGGCTCCAGCCCCGGCGGCGGTTCGGTGGCGGTGAACACGACCCGGCGCTGTTCGATCCACCGCTTCAGGCGCGCCGCACCGGCCACGTCGGCCATCTTTGCGGCGTCGTATTCGTAATGCAGGTGGCCGCTGCGATTGAGCAGTTCGAACTTCAGCCTGGCCAGCTGCGGCAGGTCGTTCGCCCCCAGCGCGCCGTCGGCGTAGATCAACTGGCGGCCGATGCGGCGCGCGTCGGTCAGGCTCAGCCCGGCCAGGTTGCGCAGGATCTGCTGCACCGCGGCCTCATCGGTCTCGACGCGGCGGCCGCCGTTCTCCTGCGCGTAGGCGACGGCCTCCTCGCGCAGCATCTTCAGCAGCGCGTTGGCGTCGGGCAGGCTGGGGCGGAAACGCACCGCCAGCGGTTCCAGTTCCTCGGGCAGTTCGACCTTGGCCCCGACCAGCACCATGACGTGCGGCTGGCAGTGGCGGCGTTCGATCAGGTCGCGCACCAGGCGCTGGGTGGCGGCGTAGCCCAGGTAGGGGTCGAAATCGAGCAGCAGGTACACGCCGCGCTGGTCGGCCTGCTGGATCGCCCGCAGCACCGCACTGGCGTCGGGCGGGCCGACCGGCTCGTCCTCGCGGTCCATGTCGATGCGGCGCAGGCCCTCGGTGATGGTCCAGCGGTACATCGCCCGCCACACCTGCCCCAGGGTCTGCCGGAACAGCTGGACCACGCGGGTTTCGTCCGGGGTTTCGACGACGATCAGCGGCGTATTGGCGCGGATCAGCGCGGTCAGGTCCTGCAGTTCGCTCATGGGTGGCCGGTCCTTGGGGAGCGAAAAGATAGCAGGCGGGCGGGGCCGGTAAGCGGCTGGCGGCTGGTGTACCCTGCGCCTTCCCCGGCATCGAGGTGAGCGCATGAAGACGATTCTGGTCGCCAGCTCCAAGGGCGGCGCGGGCAAGACCACGCTGGCCAGCAACCTGGCCGCGCATTTCGCGTTGGACGGCAAGCGCACCGTACTGGTGGACGCCGATCCGCAGGGTTCGTCGATGCACTGGGCCCAGCGCCGGGCCGAACTGGACAGCGCGGTGCTGCCGATCGACGCCAGCGGCGGCAAGAAACGCGGTTGGCGCGATGCCGTGCCGGACGATGCCGAACGCGTGGTGATCGATGTGCCTGCCGGCGCGATGGCCGACGATCTGGCCCCATTCATCGAACATGCCGACGCGATCGTGGTGCCAGTGATCCCGTCCGGGATCGACATCGAGGCCACCGTGGCCTTCCTGAACACGCTGGCCAAGGTGCCGCGCATCCACAAGCGCAAGCTGCCGGTGGGCCTGGTGGTCAACCGCAGCAAGCCGTGGACCAACGCCTCGCAGCAGGCGGTGGAAATGCTGAAGACCTGGCCCTACCCCGTCGTCGCCCAGCTTCGCGACACCCAGGCCTACGTGGTCCTGGCCGGCCTGGGCCGCAGCCTGTTCGACTATCGCTCGGCCCAGGTCCGCGATCACCAGGCCGACTGGGAGCCGCTGCTGAAGTGGGTCAGGAAAGCGTAGGGCGGGTCTCGAGTCGCCATCTTGGATAACGCGAAAACAAAAAAGCGGGCCGAGGCTCGCTTTTTTGTTTGTCCTGCGCACGACGAACGGGACTCAACCACCGGCAAGGAAGTCAAAGAACTTCGAAGCGCCCGAGATATTGGAGTTGTAGAACTCCGTATAGCCACACTTCTTGCAGGACAAGAAGCGGAACCGCTTGTTGCTGTAGTCGAAGAATGATGACCAGAAGCCGCCCGCAGCGCGAAACTCACCCTGCTCCTTGCCGTATGAGCCGCACTTCGGGCAAGCCTTGCTGGTATCGCTCAATGGTCGATCTGAAGGATGCGACATCGTTTCCTCTGAAATTTAACGCCTGAGTTAATCCGCACCGCTTCAGCAGGGTCACAATCCTAC
>DASRYD010000409.1:0-1689 GCA_035653955.1 Pseudoxanthomonas sp. | reverse complement strand
CTGCGCTGTCGACGCCCTCGCGCAGCGCGGCGAGGAAACTGCGCCGCCAGGCGGTGATGTCGTGGGTGCGCAGGTGCCGCATCATCGTTTCCCAGCGGCCTTGCCGTTCCTCCAGCGGCATGGCCATCGCCGCGGCGATGGCGTCGGCCACGCCGTCGAGGTCGTAGGGATTGACCAGCAGCGCGCCATCGAGTTCGCGGGAGGCGCCGGCGAAGATCGACAGCACCAGCACGCCCGGATTGGCGGGGTCCTGCGCGGCGACGTATTCCTTGGCGACCAGATTCATGCCGTCGCGCAGCGGCGTCACCAGGCCGACCCTCGCCATCCGGTAGAAGCCGGTCAGGGTCGAATGGGGGTGGTTGCGATTGACGTAGCGCACCGGGGTCCAGTCCGGTTCGGCCTGGTCGCCGTTGATGTGGCCGGCGAGTTGTTCCAGTTCGTTGCGCAATTGCTGGTATTCGAGTACCTCGCCGCGCGATACCGGTGCGATCTGCAGGTAGGTCAGCTTGTTGCGCAGGTCCGGATGGCGCTTGAGGAAGCGCTCGAAGGCGCGGAAGCGTTCCGGCAACCCTTTCGAATAATCGAGGCGATCGACCCCGATCGCCAGCGCGCGGCCGGACAGGCTGGCCTGCAGGCGCTTCACCCCGGGCTTGGCGACCGCTGCGCGCGCCTGTTCGGCGATGTGCGCGGTATCGATGCTGATCGGGAACGCGCCGGCGCGCAGGCGGCGGCCGTTCGCGGTTTGCAGCACGCCCTGGGCGACGACGCGGCCCCGGCCGAAGAGGCGGGTGTAGTCCTGGAAGCGTTCCAGGTCGCGCTCGGTCTGGAAGCCGATCAGGTCGTAGGAAGACAGGCCTTCGAACAGCTTCACGTGCTGCGGCAATGCGGCCAGCAGGTCGGACGAAGGCATCGGCACGTGCAGGAAGAAGCCGATCCGCGCATCCACGCCGCGTTCGCGCAACAGCTCGGCCATCGGGATCAGGTGGTAGTCGTGCACCCAGATCGTGTCGTCTTCGCGTAGCAGCGGCGCCACTTCGTCGGCGAACAGCGCGTTGACCCGGCGGTAACCGGCCCAGGTCTCGCGGCTGTAGTCGACCAGGTCGACGCGGAAGTGCAGCAGCGGCCATAGCGTGCGGTTGGCGAAGCCGTTGTAGTAGTCGTCGTGGTCGCGGCGCGACAGGTCGACGGTGACGTAGTGGATGCGGCCCTCGCGTTCTTCGCGGATGCGCCCGGATTCGTTGGGGTCGATGCGCCCGCTCCAGCCGAACCACAGGCCGCCGGTCTCCTCCAGCGCCGCCTGCAGCGCCACCGCCAACCCGCCTGCGCTCGCGGTGCCGGGGCGGGCGACGCGGTTGGAAATGACCACTAGGCGGCTCATGCCGCGTCCTGCCACGGTCGCGACAGGCGCATCGCTGCGTTGATCAGGCCGACGTGGGAATAGGTCTGCGGGAAATTGCCCCAGGCTTCGCCCTGGTCGAATTCCAGGTCTTCCGACAGCAGTCCCAGCGGATTGCGCCGGGCGAGGATGCGTTCGAACAGCGCGCGCGCTTCGTCCTTGCGCCCGAGCATCGCCAGCGCATCGATGTACCAGAACGTGCATACGGTGAAACTGGTCTCGGGCGCGCCGAAATCGTCGGGGGCGACGTAGCGGAACAGCGCGTCGCCGCGGCGCAGGTCGCGGCCGATGGC
>DASRYD010000408.1:0-9605 GCA_035653955.1 Pseudoxanthomonas sp. | reverse complement strand
ATCCGTCGCGCGCGGGCGCGGCTGCGCAAGGAGGGTCACGCGGTCGCCGAGGAAATCGCGCTGGGCGCGATGATCGAGGTGCCGGCCGCGGCGATCGCCGCGCACGGCCTGATCGACGTGGTCGATTTTTTTTCCATCGGCACCAACGATCTGGTGCAATACCTGCTGGCCGCCGACCGCAACAACGAGGCGCTGGGCGAGCTGTATTCCCCGCTGCATCCGGGCGTGCTGCGCTTGCTCCGCCACGTGATCCGGATCGGCGAAGAAAACAAGGTGCCGGTGGCGGTGTGCGGCGAAATGGCCGGCGACGCGCGCCTTACGCCGCTGTTGCTGGCGCTGGGCCTGACCGAGTTCAGCCTGCATCCGGACCTGTTGCTGGAAGTGCGACGCGCCATCCGCAACAGCGACAGCACCGTGCTGCAGGCTCGCGCCGACAAGCTGCTGCAGGCGCGCGACCGCGCCGGCATCGAACGCTGGCTCGCCGCCGTATAACCGCTGAATCCGGCGTGGGAGCGACGTCAGTCGCGAATCCGAAGCATCGAGGTCTCTTGCGTACCCGGAAAAGCCATCGTCCCTTCCTTTCCGGCAATGGCGGGACTTCGATTCCGTAGATCGAGGCCGACATCGCTCCCACACCGAGTGTTGCCGGGGTGTCCATATTCCGCCGCACGGGGGATAATGCGCGGATGAACGCCTGACCTGCCGCGACTCCGTGCATCACGCCCACGGACGCGGTTCCAACGCAAATCCCGGGAGCCGCGCATGGCAGAAGCCGTCCGCCACGACAAGACCGCGCGCCAGCTGCGACTGTTGTCCAGCGCGCTGGACAGCGGGCGACTCGGTCCGGTGCGGCGGCTGGTCAACACCCTGTCGCCCGCGGAAATCGGCAACCTGCTGGAATCGCTGCCGCCCGGCAAGCGTGAAGTGGTGTGGGGCCTGGTCGACGCCGAGGACGACGGCGAGGTGCTGGTCCACGTCGGCGACGAGGTCCGCGAAGGCCTGCTGGCGGAAATGGACCCGGACGAAATCGTCGCCGCGGTCGAAGACCTCGACATCGACGACCTCGCCGACCTGGTCGAAGACCTGCCCGACACGGTCATCGACGAAGTGCTCAAGTCGATGGACCGCGAGAACCGCGAGCGGCTCGAGCAGGTGCTGTCGTACCCGGAGGACAGCGCCGGCCGCCTGATGAACCCCGACGTGGTCACGGTGCGCGCCGACGTCAACGTCGACGTGGTGCTGCGCTACCTGCGCTTGCGCGGCGAACTGCCCGACCACACCGACCACCTGTTCGTGGTCAGCCGCCGCCACCAGTACCTCGGCCGCGTGTCGCTGGCCTCGCTGGTGACCCACGAGGATTCCACCCCGATCAACCGCCTGGTCGACGACGAGCAGCCGGCCATCGACGTGGGCGAGAGCGCCGACGAAGTCGCGCGCCAGTTCTCCGACCACGACTGGATCTCCGCGCCGGTGGTGGACGACAACAACATCCTGCTCGGCCGTATCACCATCGACGACGTGGTCGACATCATCCGCGAACAGGCCGAACACCAGGTCATGAGCGCGGCCGGCCTGGACGAGGACGAGGACCTGTTCTCGCCGGTTCGCCGCGCGTTCCGCCGTCGCATGATCTGGCTGACGATCAACCTGGCGACCGCGTTCCTGGCTTCGTCGGTGGTCGGCCAGTTCCAGGGCACCATCGCCCATCTGGTCTCGCTGGCGGTGCTGATGCCCATCGTCGCCGGCATGGGCGGCAATGCCGGCACCCAGGTGCTGGCGCTCATGGTGCGCGGCCTGGCGCTGGGCCAGATCGGCAGCACCAACGTGATGGCGCTGGTGTGGAAAGAGGTGCGCATCGCGTTGATCAACGGCGTCGTCATCGGCCTGTTGCTCGCGCTCATCGTGCTGGCGTGGTTCGGCGATCCCAAGCTTTCGCTGGTGATCGCGCTGGCGCTGACCATCAATTTCACCGCGGCCGCGCTGGGCGGCGTGTTCGTGCCGGTGATGGTGAAGCGTTTCGGCTTCGACCCGGCGCTGGCCGGCGGCGTCATCCTGACCACGGTGACCGACGTGATGGGCTTCCTCAGCTTCCTCGGCCTGGCCACGCTGATCCTGTTGCGCTGAGCGCGCGCCCTGCCCCGGCTTTGCTGCAGCGAAGCAAGCCTTCCCCGGCCGGGACGATATGATCGGCCGGCCTCCGCTCCGGAGGCGCGAGGAAAGGGGAATACATGTACTGGCTCGCATTGATCCTGATGTTCGTCGGCGGTATCTGGCTGATCGTCAACGGCTTCCGCAAAAGCGTGTGGTGGGGCCTGGGCAATCTGCTGATTCCGTTCGTGGCCTTGATCTTCGGCCTGTTGAATTTCGCCGAGAACAAGATCCCGCTGCTGCTTTACGTCATCGGCGTGGTGCTGTTCTTCGTCGGCGGCGGCTTGTCGGCCGGCATGCCGGCGCCTGCCACCGTCTGATCCTTGCGGCCCGCCATGCGCGGGCCGCATCTTCTCTTCCTCCCTGCCCCCAGGTGTCCCCCGCATGCTCCACAGGATCGTTACCGTGTTGCTGACGCTCGTCGCCATGGCGGGTTGTGCCCATGCTCCCGAGACGGCGATGGAACACGGCCGGTTCGAGGCGCGCGAAGTCGAAATCGGCGGCCAGCGCCACGGCTACCAGGTGTTCGTGCCGGCGGCGAGGCACGTGGGCAAGCGGCCGGTGATCCTGTTCCTGCATGGCTCGGGCGAACGCGGCAACGACAACCAGGCGCAGTTGAACGCCGGCATCGGCCCGTACCTGCGCAAGCACATGGACGATTTCCCCGCCATCGTCGTGCTGCCGCAAATGCCGGCCAATGGCGCGTGGCTGGGCGACACCAACCGCTACGCGCTGGCGGCCCTGGATGCGGCGACCCGCGAATTCGGCGGCGATCCGCGCCATACCTACCTGACCGGCCTGTCGATGGGCGGTTACGGCACCTGGGAAATCGCATTGGCCGAACCGCGGCGCTTCGCTGCGCTGGTGCCGATCTGCGGCGCGCTGAAGGCGCCCAGCGACGAGCTCTCGCTGTTCGTCACGCCGGTCGCCAACGAGGCGGACCCCTACGCGGCCTTGGCCAGCCGCCTGCACCACCTGCCCATCTGGATCTTCCACGGCGCCAAGGATGATGTCGTGCCGCCGGCGGACGACCGCCTGATTTACGCCGCGATGAAGGCGGCCGGCGCCGACGTGCGCTACACCGAATTCCCCGACGCCAACCACAACAGCTGGGATCCGGCCTACAACACGCCGGAGTTGTGGACATGGCTGTTCGCGCAAAAGCTGCGTCCGTGACGCAGCGCCCCGCGCCCGCGAGCGACGCAATGCGCGGCGCCTGCATGGCACTGCTCCTGTCGGCATGCGCCGCTGCCCATGCGCAAAGCGAAGTGATCGAAACGACGTATTCGATTTCACCCAGCGAAAAGAAGGTCGGCGCACAGTACCGCGAAGACGTGGAGGCCGCCCGCCAGGCGCTGATGGAAGGCCACGATGCGGCGAAAGCCATGGAACTGCTGCAGCCCGCGCTGGACTTCTGCCAGGCCCTGCGCAAACCCGGCCTGCATTTGGTCAGCGTTTCGACCGCACGGGAATACGAAGAATATCTCGCCGGGCACGCCGGCAACGGACCCACCGAATGGGTCGACTCCGCCTGCCCGATGGCCTTCAAGCTGAAGGGCTATTTCCATGCCGGCGCGAAACAGGCGCCCGAGGCGCTCGAATGGCTGGATCGCGCCATCGAACTGGCGCCGTACTATGCCGACGCGCAGGTCGAACGCGGTTTCGTGCTGGGGCAAAGCGGCCGGCTGAAGGAAGCGCTGGAAGCCTATCGCCATGCCTTGAACCTGGCCGAAACCCATCCCGGAGCAGTCCAGTCCAGACCGTTGGCCTTGCGCGGCCAAGGCTGGGTACTGACCGAGATGGGCGACCTGGACGGTGCGCAGCGTTCCTACGAGGCTTCGCTCGAGATCGAGCCCGACAACGCGTTGGCGAAGAACGAACTGGAATACATCGCAAAGCTGCGCGGCAAGCGGCCCTAGACGGGTTCCGCCTGCCGATCATCCGGTTGCACGAACGTTCCGATCTCAACCCAGCAACGACTCCAGCACCGCCATGCGGATGGCCACGCCATTGCTGACCTGACGCAACACCAGCGACTGCGGGCCGTCGGCCACCTCGTCGGTGATCTCGATGCCGCGGTTGATGGGTCCCGGATGCAGCACCACCGCATCGGCCGCAGCGCGGCGCAAACGCTGCGCGGTCAGGCCATAGTCGCGATGGTAGTCGTCGAGCGACGAAACCAGGCCTTCCTCCATGCGCTCGCGCTGCAGGCGCAGCATCATCACCACATCGACGCCTTCCAGCATCGCGTCGAAATCGTCGCCGACCACGCAGCCTTTCAGGATGCCGTCGTCGGGCAACAGCGGTTGCGGGCCGCATACGCGGATTTCCCCGGCGCCCAGCGCATGCAACGCATGCAGGTCGGAACGCGCCACGCGCGAATGCTTCACGTCGCCGACGATCAGCACCTTCAACCTGGAGAAATCCGGGCCCTTGGCCTGGCGGATGGTCAACGCGTCCAGCAGCCCCTGGGTGGGATGCGCGCTGCGGCCGTCGCCGGCGTTGATCACCGTGGTGCCTTCGCCCGCATGCGTGGCCAGCATCTCCGCGGCGCCATCCTCGGCGTGGCGGACGACGAAGCCGCGCACGCCCATCGCCTCGAGGTTGCGCAACGTGTCCAGCGCGGTTTCGCCCTTGCGCGCCGACGAGGTGGACGCCTCGAAATTGACGATATCCGCGCCCAGCCGCTGCGCGGCGATCTGGAACGAACTGCGCGTGCGCGTGGACGGCTCGAAGAACAACGTGCAGATGGTGGTGCCGACCAGCGAGTTGCGCTTGCAGGTGCGACCAAGTGCGGTGTCGCGGATCTGCCCCGCACGGTCGAGCAGGCGCACCAGGGTTTCGCGCGGCAGGCCGTCGAGGGTCAGCAGGTGGCGCAGGTGTCCGTCCGAATCGAGTTGCAAGGTCATGCGATGCATCCTGATGAGTAGTATCCGACCCTTCTCTTTCGGGAGAAAGGAATATCAAACCCGTCGCGCGTCCTGTGGCGCAGCCAGCCAGCGTTCGATGATCACCGCCGCCGCCACCGCGTCCAATGCGGCCGCGTCGCGACGCCGCTTGCGTCCTTCGGCGCGATCCAGCGCGAAACGTTGCGCGGCCTCGACCGAACTGGAACGCTCGTCGACCATCACCACCGGCAGGCCGTAACGCACCTGCAATTGCCTGGCGAACGCCTGCGCGCGCTGGCGGATCGGCTGGTCGTCGCCTTCCAGCGTCATCGGATCGCCGACGACCAGTCCATCCGGCCGCCATTCCTCGCGCAATCGATCAATTTCCGGCCAGTCCGGCTGGTTGCCGTGCACGTCGACCACCGCCAGCGCGCGCGCCTGGCTGGAGAACGCGCTGCCGACGGCCACGCCGATGCGGCGCGAACCGACGTCGAAGCCCAGTATGGTTCCGTCCAGCTTCATCGGCACGGCCTCAGGCATGCCCGCTGTAGTCGGTCAGCCGACTCATGTCCACGCCGATGCGCCCGCCGGCGGCCTGCCAGCGTTGTTCCAACGGCAGCGCGAACAACAATTCGTTGTCGGCCGGCGCGGTCAGCCAGCTGTTCTCGCCCAGTTCGTATTCCAGCTGGCCCGCGCCCCAGCCGGCGCAGCCCAGCGCGACGATCGCCCGTTGCGGCCCCTCGCCTTCGGCCATCGCCTCGAGCACGTCGCGGGAAGTGGTCAGGTACAGGTCTTGCCCGATGGCCAGGCTGGACTCCCATTCGCGCGCGCCATCGTGCAGCACGAAACCCCGCTCCGGGTGGACCGGCCCGCCGTAAAGCACCGCGCGTTCGCGCAGGCGCCCGTCGCGCGGGGTCAGCCGCATCTGCTCCATCACCTCGCCCAGCGTGAAGTCGGACGCGCGATTGACCACGATGCCCATCGCGCCCTGTTCGTCGTGCTGGCAGATCAGCGCCACGCTGCGGGCGAAATTGGGGTCGTCCAGCGCGGGCAGCGCGATCAGCAACTGGCTGGTCAGATGCTCGTCCATGCGGGCATTCTAGCCGGGCCGGAACCGGCCGGCGGCATTTGCGCCGCCCCGCGAACGACTGATTCGCAAGCATTGTTCATGGAACGAAAAACCCCGCGGCGCTGCGCGGGGTTCTTCTTGCAGCGGAGCGGGCGGTGCGTGGTCAGCGCACTTCGGCCACTTCCACCCCGTCCAGGCCCTTGGCCAGGGTCTTGGCGTCGCCGCCCTGCGACAGCTTGATCTTCAACCGCACCTCGTTCTGCGAGTCGGCGTAGCGCAAGGCGTCCTCGTAGCTGATCTCGCCGGCCTGGTACAGCTCGAACAGGCTCTGGTCGAAGGTGCGCATGCCCAGCTGGGTGGATTCCTTCATCACTTCCTTGAGCTTGTGGATCTCGCCATCGCGGATGTAGTCCTGCACCAGCGGCGTGCCCAGCAGGATCTCCATCGCCACGCGCCGGCCCTTGCCGTCCGGCGTCGGCACCAGCTGCTGCGCGACCACGCCCTTGATGTTCAGCGACAGGTCCATCAGCAGCTGCGTGCGGCGATCTTCCGGGAAGAAGTTGATGATGCGATCCATCGCCTGGTTGGCGTTGTTGGCGTGCAGGGTGCACAGCACCAGGTGGCCGGTTTCGGCGAAGGCGATGGCATGGTCCATGCCCTCGCGGGTGCGCACCTCGCCGATCATGATCACGTCCGGCGCCTGGCGCAGGGTGTTCTTCAGCGCATTCTCCCAGCTGTCGGTGTCGATGCCGACCTCGCGCTGGGTGATGATGCAGCCGGCGTGCTGGTGCACGAATTCGATCGGGTCCTCGATGGTGATGATGTGCCCGGTCGAATTGCGGTTGCGGTAGCCGATCATCGCCGCCAGCGAAGTCGATTTGCCGGTGCCGGTGGCGCCGACGAAGATGATGATGCCGCGCTTGGTCATCGCCAGCGTGTTGATGATCGGCGGCAGGTTCAGTTCTTCGACGGTCGGGATGTGGGTCTCGATCCGGCGCAGCACCATGCCGACCTGATTGCGCTGGTAGAAGCAGCTGACGCGGAACCGCCCCACCCCGGCCAGGCCGATGGCGAAGTTGCATTCGTGGGTCTTCTCGAATTCCTCGCGCTGCGCCGGGGTCATCACGTTCAGCACCATGTCGCGGCTCTGCTGCGGCGTCAGCGGCTCCTGGGTGATCGGCGACAGGCGCCCGTGGACCTTCATCGACGGCGGCATGCCGGACGTGATGAACAGGTCCGAGGCCTTCTGGTGCGCCATCAGCTTGAGGTAGGAAGTGAAATCGTGTTCGCTCATGGCTTTGCTCCGGATGCCCGCGGCCAATGGCGGACGCGGACGAATCAGTGGGCCGGCGGCTGAAGGGCCGGCCTTATTCGAACAGCCGCTTGTCCTTGGCGTATTCCTTGGCGTTCGGACGAGTGATCAGGCCGCGCTTGACCAGTTCCTGCAGGTGCTGGTCCAGGGTCATCATGCCGTACTGCTGGCCGGTCTGGATGGCCGAATACATCTGCGCGACCTTGTCTTCGCGGATCAGGTTGCGGATGGCCGGGATGCCGACCATGATCTCCCACGCCGCGGTGCGGCCGCCGCCGACCTTCTTCAGCAGCGATTGCGAGATCACCGCGCGCAGCGATTCGGACAGCATCGAGCGCACCATCGGTTTCTCGCCGGCCGGGAACACGTCGATCACGCGGTCGATGGTCTTCGCCGCGGACGAGGTGTGCACGGTGGCGAATACCAGGTGGCCGGTTTCGGCGGCGGTCAGCGCCAGGCGGATGGTTTCCAGGTCGCGCAACTCGCCGACCAGGATGTAGTCGGGATCCTCGCGCAGCGCCGAACGCAGCGCCTCGTTGAAGCCATGGGTGTCGCGGTGCACTTCGCGCTGGTTGATCAGGCACTTCTGCGAGGTGTGCACGAATTCGATCGGATCCTCGATGCTGAGGATGTGCGCGTACTCGTTCTTGTTGATGTGATCGATCATCGCCGCCAGCGTGGTCGACTTGCCCGAACCGGTCGGCCCGGTGACCAGGATCAACCCCTGCGGTTGCGCGATCAGGTCGCGGAAGATCGGCGGGCAACCCAGGTCGTCCAGGCTCAGCACGTCCGAGGGAATGGTGCGGAACACCGCGCCGGCGCCGCGGTTCTGGTTGAACGCGTTGACGCGGAAGCGGGCCAGCGACGGGATCTCGAACGAGAAGTCGACCTCGAGGAATTCCTCGTAGTCGCGACGCTGCTTGTCCGACATGATGTCGTAGACCATCGCATGGACCTGCTTGTGGTCCAGCGCGGGCACGTTGACGCGGCGCACGTCGCCATCGACGCGAATCAGCGGCGGCAGGCCCGCCGACAGATGCAGGTCCGATGCCTTGTTCTTGACCGAAAAAGCCAGTAGTTCGGCGATATCCACGCGGTGTTCCCCCTTGAAAGCCGCAACTGGAATGAAAACCCCTTGCACGGCAGTATAAACCCCGTCTTCCCCCGCGCAATGGACCCGATCTTGCCCTCCGCCCTGGCTTCGACGCTGCGACGTATCGAAAACGCCGCCCGTGCGTGCAATCGGCCAATGCCGCGCCTGCTGGCCTTCTCCAAACTGCAGCCGGCGGCGGCCGTCGCCGCGCTCGCGGCGCAGGGACAGGCCGCCTTCGGCGAGAACTACGTGCAGGAAGCCGCGGCGAAAACCGCCGAAACCGCCGCGCTGGGGCTCGAGTGGCACCTGATCGGACACTTGCAGTCGAACAAGGCCGATGTCGCCGCACGCCTGTTCGACTGGGTACAGACCGTCGACCGCGCGAAACTTGTGACCGCCTTGGCAAAACACCGCGACGTCGCGCGGCCGCCGCTGAACGTGTTGATCCAGGTGAACGTGGACGACGAGGCCAGCAAGGCCGGTTGCCGCCCGGACGAAGTCGACGCGCTCGCCGACGCCATTGCCCTCCAACCATCGCTGGCGTTGCGCGGCCTGATGGCGATTCCCACTCCACATGCCGATGTCGAATTGCGGCGCCACGCGTTCAGGCGGATGAAGGCGCTGTTCGACGCACTGGCCGCCCGCCACCCGCAGGCCGACACGTTGTCGATGGGCATGAGCGACGATTTCGAACTGGCCATCGCCGAGGGCGCGACCATGGTGCGCATCGGCACCGCCCTGTTCGGCGCCAGACCTTCCGGACATTAGGGGAAAACACATGACGACCCACTCTCCCATCGCCTTCATCGGCGGCGGCAACATGGCCCGCAGCCTGATCGGCGGCCTGATCGCCACCGGCATGCGCCCCGGCGAGATCCTGGTCGCCGAACCGGTCGCCGAGCTGCGCGATGCATTGACACGCGACTTCGGCGTGCAGGTCCACGCGGAAGCCGCGCTGGTCGCGGAAGCCGGCACCTGGGTGTTCGCGGTCAAACCGCAGGTGATGCGCGGCGTATGCGAATCGCTGGCGGCCGCCGCGCGATCGCGACGGCCCCTGGTCGTTTCCATCGCCGCGGGCATCACCGCCGCGCAACT
>DASRYD010000407.1:0-4227 GCA_035653955.1 Pseudoxanthomonas sp. | reverse complement strand
GACGCCGCGCGTGAGGTCGAAGCCGACCCCGTCGGCCGCACCCGCGACCAGCAGCAGGGCCGCCAGGCCGGTCCACAACGCCGCATCGTCGATGACCGCGATCCGCAACGCGATGTTGCCCAGCGCGCGATGCCTGCCTTCCAACTCGCGCACGATACCGACCAGCACCGGCAGGGCGCTGACCGCGACGCACAAGCCGATGGCGACGGCTCCGGTCCATTCGTTCCCGCGCGGCGCACCCCACCCCGGCAAATCCAGCAAGCCCGCGCAGGCCACGGCCGTACCGGCGGCGAACGGCAACAGCAAGGCCACCAGCGCGCTGCCCGCCACGCGCGGAAACGGCAATCCTTTCGTGGACGTTGCCGCGCCGTCGCTCGCTTCCACAGCCGGAATCGACCGGGTTTCTAGTCCAGCGGCGAACGCCAGCAGCAATACGCCGAGCCAGCCCAGGATCTGGCCGGCCGCAGTAGCGACCGATGCGCCGAGCGACGTTCCGGAAGCCGCCAACGACAGGCCGACGATGATCGGCAACACCGCGAACGGAATGCGGCGGCCGAGCAAGCGCCACAAGCACCACGGCAACACGATGAAGACCAGCGCATCCCCGACGAACGACAGCGTCCCCTGCACTTCCCTACCCTCGTTTCATTCGATCATCGGAATCTCGTCGATGATCTCACGAAGGGTACCGGCTTCGAAGCCGCGTCTCGCCAGCAGATCGGCGGCCTTGCGCTTCTGCGCCATGTCCTGCGGACCCGCCCCACCGAAACGGCGGCGGACAAGGTCGCGGGCGACCTGCTTCCAGTCGCCATCGAAAGCGTCCATCGCGGCGGCAATGGCATCGCGGTCCAGTCCATGCGTCCCCAATTCCGCGCGGACGTGCAGCGGCCCGTAACCATTGGCGGCCCGGGCGCGAACCAGCGACTCGGCGAAACGGACGTCGTCCTGCCAACCTTCGCCGGCCAGTCGCTCCACCGCCGCTTTCGCCGCCTCGGCTTCGACGCCGCGCGCAGCCAGTTTGCGGGTCAATTCCTTGCGCGAATGCTCGCGTCGCACCAGCAGCCCCAGCGCACGCTGCACCGGCGTCGGCTCGGGGCGTCGCGACTTGCGGCGCTGGCCGGGCGGCACGGTATCGCCTTCCCCGGGCAAGCGGCCGAATTCGTCGTCGTGCCGAGTCATTTCTTCGGAGCTTTCTTCGGCGCGGCCTTCTTCGCGGCCTTCGCGCCCGCCTTCTTCGCCGGCTTGGGTTTCGGCGGGGGCAGGACATCGGCCGTGGCCTGCAGCACTCGCTGCAGCAGCTCGGTGTCGTCGAGGAATTCGTCGAGCACGTAGTAATCCTTCGCATCCGGATAAGGCTTGCCCGGGGTCACCGTGGGCAGCAATGCGCGACCGGCCTCTGTCGGCTTCAGCAGCAGGCTGTTGTCGCAGGCGAAGGCCACGACCTTGCCGTCCAGGTACAGCGAGTACTCGCCGAACATCTTCTTGTGGGTGAGCCGCGCACCGAACCCGGCCTGCTCGTGGACATAGTCGATGTAGTCGCTGTCTGTCGCCATGATCCGATCCTCTTCAACCGCGGCGCCGGGGCGTCGATGCTTGCGCCTGCCCGGCGATCTCGGCCTGCCGCCGCTTCGACAAGCCCGCCAACGCCCGATCATAGGACCAAGCGATCAGTTCCTTCAGATAGTCGGCCGGCACCGTGCGCACGTCGATGATGGTGACCCACCGGTAGCGTCCCATGTAGCGGGCCGGCTTGATGCCCGGAACGCCGGTCAGCTCCAGGAATCGCTCGGAAGTCACGCGGATGCTGAAGCGCCAGCGCTCGGGCTCGCTGGTCTTGAAATACGCGAAGCTGCGCTTATCGACGGAATACACCAGCACGTTGCCCGGCGGACCGATCGACTTAGACGCGGCAGCGGGAAACCCGTTGCAGAAAGCCTTTACCGCGGCGACGTCCACGTCACGCTCCATCCGTCCCGCCGCGCTGGCCGGGCGTGTCGGTCACACCGCGCATGAGCTACCTCGACGCATCGTCATTCCCCGCCCGGCAGCGAGTAGGCGAACTCGTACAGATGCTTGCCGTCCTCGATGACGATCTTGAAGTCGCCGCTGATTCCGGCCAGTTCGCCGGTGCCGGAATCGGGCACGACCTTGACCGAAAGGCCCGGCACGCCACGAACCATCGTGCCCACGTGGTACAGCGCGAACGAACCCTGCCGACCCTCCAGCGTACCGGCGACGCGCTCCACTGCCGTATACACGCCGGAGCCCTGGGTTTCGCCCATTGCGGTGATCATCTGCCCCTGGGTCGTCGCGACCAGGTCGCCGATGATCTGTTTGTCGATGCCCATGCGGCCCAGCTTGGCGACGGCATCCGCGCCTTCGAATTCAAGCGGCTTGAGCGAAACGGTGAACTCGCCCTTGGCAATCTTGGACACGCATACCTCCGATTGGTGAAGACGCCGCAAGGTGCAAACCGATAGCGGCGCCCTTCCTTTGCATGAAGGGCGCCGCAAAAAAGCTTCGTCCCTGAAAAACCGCTCCATCACAGCCTTTGCCCATCCGTGGGCTGGAAAGCGGGGCGCCCGCTGACGATCGGGCGCCCCGCCCCGCATCAAGCTTCGTCGTCCTCTTCGCCTTCCGAGCGGCTGGTCTCGGTCGGCTGGAACTTCTCGCGCAGCTCCGCTTCGAGCTTCGCCGCGACGTTCGGGTTCTCGCGCAGATAGATGCGGGCGTTGTCCTTGCCCTGACCGATGCGCTCGTCGCCGTAGCTGTACCAGGCGCCCGCCTTCTCCACCAGCTTGGCATCGACGCCCATGTCGATCAGCTCGCCCTCGCGGCTGATGCCCTCGCCGTACAGGATCTCGGTGACCACCTGCTTGAACGGCGGCGCCAGCTTGTTCTTCACTACCTTGATCTTGGTCTGGTTGCCGATGATCTCATCGCCCTTCTTGATCGCGCCGATGCGGCGGATATCCAGGCGTACCGAGGCATAGAACTTCAGCGCGTTGCCGCCGGTGGTGGTTTCCGGGCTCTGGCCTGGCATCATCACGCCGATCTTCATGCGCAACTGGTTGATGAAGACCACCAGCGTGTTGGAACGCTTGATGTTGCCGGTCAGCTTGCGCAGCGCCTGGCTCATCAGACGCGCCTGCAAACCCGGCAACTGGTCGCCCATCTCGCCTTCGATTTCGGCCTTCGGGGTCAATGCGGCGACCGAGTCGATGACGACGATGTCGACGGAACCCGAACGCACCAGCATGTCGGCGATTTCCAGCGCCTGCTCGCCGGTGTCGGGCTGCGACAGCAGCAGGTCGTCGACGTTGACGCCCAGCTTGGCCGCGTAGATCGGGTCCAACGCGTGCTCGGCATCGATGAAAGCGGCGGTGCCGCCCAGCTTCTGGCATTGGGCGATGGCTTGCAGGGTCAACGTGGTCTTGCCCGAGGATTCCGGCCCGTAGATTTCGACCACTCGGCCCTTGGGCAAGCCGCCGATGCCCAGGGCGATGTCCAGCATCAGCGAGCCGGTCGGGATGGCTTCCACCGGTTCGATGACCTTGTCGCCCATGCGCATCACCGAGCCCTTGCCGAACTGGCGTTCGATCTGGGTCAGGGCTGCCGACAGCGCGCGCTTCTTGTTCTCGTCCATTGTTGGATCCTCGGGGTTTGTAGTTGTGGATTGCGGTCAGGCTAGACCCGGGCCATCGCAAAAGCTGCGACACGATCGGGCGTGATCGAAAAATAAATGCACGGCATGGCAGGGTTAAGCGGAAAACGGCGCTGCGCGAGGTAGGAAAAGCCTGAAACGCTCACCGGTTCGGCCTCACCAGCCCGCAGTACAGGCCTTCGATGGCGAACTCCTGGTCGGGCAGCACCTCAATGGGCGCGTAGTCGGGATTGCGGGGCAGCAGGCGGATGCGGTCCTTGCCGATCTTCAGCAGCTTGACCGTGATTTCGTCGTCGATGCGGGCGACCACGATCTGTCCGCTGCGCGCGTCGCCGGTGCGGTGCACGCCGATCAGGTCGCCGTCGAAGATGCCTTCGTCGCGCATCGAGTCGCCCTTCACCTTCAGCAGGTAATCGGGCGACGGGGAGAAGAACACCCGGTCGAGCACCACGTAGTCGTGCAGCTCCGGATCGGCGCCGATCGGCGTGCCGGCCGCGACCCGGCCCAGCACCGGCAAGCGCAGGGCGTCGTCGTTGGCGGCTGGAGCGGTCGGCAGGTCGAGC
>DASRYD010000406.1:0-2733 GCA_035653955.1 Pseudoxanthomonas sp. | reverse complement strand
TCGCGGGTGGTGCCGGCGATGTCGGTGACGATGGCGCGTTCGCTGCCGGCCAGCGCGTTGAGCAGTGAACTCTTGCCCGCATTCGGCGGACCGATCAGCACCGCGTGCAGGCCATCGCGCAGGCGACGGCCGCGTTCGGCATCGCGGCGCAGAATGGCCAGATCGCTGCGCGCCTGTTCCAGCCCACGCCGCACCTGCGCGCCACCGAGGGTATCCAGCGGTTCGTCGGCGAAGTCGATGGCCGCTTCCACGTGGATGCGCAGCAGCACCAGCTGCTCGACCACCGCATCGATGCGGCGCGAGAACACGCCATCCAGTGAACGACGCGCCGCGCGTGCGGCACGGTTGTCGCCCGCGGCGATCAGGTCGGCGATGGCCTCGGCCTGGGCCAGGTCGAACTTGCCGTTGAGGAAGGCGCGCTCGCTGAACTCGCCGGCGCGCGCATGCCGCGCACCCAACGCAATGGCGCGCGCGACCAGTTGCCGCAATACCACCGGACTGCCGTGCGCTTGCAGTTCGATCACATCCTCGCCGGTGAAGCTGTGCGGCGCGGGGAACGACAGGGCGATGCCATCGTCGAGGATGTCGCCGTCCGCGTCGGAGAACCCGACGTGGTGGGCGATCCGCGTCCGCAACGGCTTGCCGCAGATCGTCGTCGCGATGTCGCGCGCCTTCGGTCCCGACAGGCGCACGATGCCGACGCCACCGGCTCCGGCAGCCGTGGCGATGGCGACGATGGTGTCGGTCGTGGACGGCGCGTCGTTCATGCGGCGAAAGTCTTGCACATTCCAAACGAGAAGCCCGCCTTGCGGCGGGCTCCTGCGTCTCTTTCCATCCTGCCTTACTTCGCCGCCGCCGTGGCCGGCTGCCCGTGACGCTTGGCCATCCACCACTGCTGCAACAAGCCCAGCGCACCGTTGGTGACCCAGTACAGCACCAGGCCCGCAGGCATGAAGGCCATCATCACGCCGAACACCAGCGGCATGATCTGCATCATCCGCGCCTGCATCGGGTCCATGCCCGGGGTCGGCGTCATCTTCTGGGTGAACCACATGATCGCCACGTTGATCACCGGCAGGATGAAGTACGGATCCTGCGCGGTCAGGTCCTGCACCCAGCCGAACCACGGCGCCTGGCGCAGCTCGACCGATTCGACCAGCACGTAGTACAGGCTCAGGAAGATCGGCATCTGCACCAGGATCGGCAGGCAGCCGCCCATCGGATTGATCTTCTCCTTCCGATACAGCTCCATCATCGCCTGCTGGAACTTCTGCTGGTCGCTGCCGTAGCGCTCCTTCAGCTGGGCGATGCGCGGCTGGAACTGGCGCATCTTGGCCATGCTCTTGTACTGCGCGGCCGACAACGGATACAGCGCCAGCTTGACGATCACGACCAAGCCGACGATGGCCCAACCCCAATTCTTGAGCAGCGCGTGCAGGTGGTTGAGGATCCAGAACAGACCCTCGCCGATCATCGCCAGCGGGGCGAAGCGGCTGTAGTCGACCGCGCGTTCCAGTTTGGGCACGTGCTGCGCCTTCATCTGCGCGATCAGCTTCGGGCCGATGTACAGACGGGCTTCGGTCGAAGCCCGCTGACCGGGCGCGACGACGACGGCGGGGCCGGTTTCGCGGATCAGCGCCTGCGCGCCGTTGTTCGGCGCGGCCAGCGCAATCTCGATCTTGTCGGTCGCCGCCGGAATCCACGCGCTGAAGAAATGATGCTGCAGCATCGCGATCCAGCCCTGCGCGGTGCTCTGGTTGACCGGACCGTCTTCCATGTAGTCCTTGAACGGACGGCGCTGGTACTCGCCGTCGTACCAGGTCGCGCCGTTGAAGCTGAAGGACTGCGGGTGGGTGATGCTGCTGCTGATCTGCGGCGGCACGCGCAGCAGCTGGCGATACACATTGCCCTGCCACGACGCGCTGCCGGCGTTGGCCAAGTCGTCGCGCACCTGCACGGCGTAATCGCCCCGCTTCAAAACGTAGGTGCGGCGGATGCTGACGCCGTTGGGTCCGTGCCAGACGAAGGGCGCAGCGATTTCGTTCTGGCCGGACGCCAGCGTGAAGTCGGCATTGGCCTGCTCGGGCACGAAACCGCTCAAATGGGTCGGCGCCGCATTGGTCGCGCTGGTCCAGCCGCTCTGCGCGGCATAGAACTTCGCCGCATCTGCGTCGAACAGGCGCACCGGCGCGCTGCCCGGCTTTTTCTCCTGCGGATACTGCAACAGGTCGGCCTGCACGACGTTGCCGCCATCCAGCACCAAGCGCAGCACGTCGGTGCTGACCGTCACCCGCGTCGAAGTCGAAACGGCCGGCGCAGCCGAAGTGGTTGCCGGGGCTGCCGGCGCAGCCGCCGGCACGGTGCCATTGGCCGCATTCGCGGTTGCGCTCGGCGGAACCGCCGCAGGCACGGTATCGGCTGTGTTCGCCGCGGTTACGCCGGCAGCGACCGGTGCGGACGCCGATGCTTCCGCCTTCGGCGCATTGAAGCGCCCCCACTCCATCCATAGCATCACGGCCACGAACAGCCAGGCGATCATCAGGAAAACACGGGTCTGGTTCATCGGGCAGGCGTTTCTCGACCGGCGTCGGGTTCCGGTTCGTCAATGGAAAGGGATGTCGAGGGAACAGCGGGGGAATTCAAGGGCGGCGGCATTGTAGCCGGCCCCGATTGCGGCGCGCGCAACGCGCCCGCACGCTGCATGGCGTTGACGAAGGCCGCGCGCAACTGCGC
>DASRYD010000405.1:0-2374 GCA_035653955.1 Pseudoxanthomonas sp. | reverse complement strand
GCCGCCGGCCGCGCCTTCGGCTTGCGTCGCACGTACACCTGCTTGCGCACGCGGGCGACGACGTCGCCTTGCGCATCGATCACGTCGGCGGGCAGCCAGCGCAGGTATTTCTCGCCGCCGGCGGTGGCGGCGCGCAGTTCGTCGAGCAGGGCGTCGGCGATGCGGAATTCGGCGTGCACCGTGCCCTTGCCGGGTTTGACGAACTCGATCTCGGCCGCCTTGTCCCAGACGAAGTAATCGCCGCCCAGGCACTCCTTGACCAGGATCATCCAGAACGGATCGGTCATCGCGAACAGGTTGCCGCCGAAATGCGTGCCGACGTAGTTGCGGTTCCACGGCCGCATGCGCATCTCGACGCGGGCATGGCGCCAGTCCGGCGACAGGTCGCTGACGTGGATGCCCGCGAACAGGAACGGCGGCCAGAAATTGAAGCCGTGGCGCAGAGTGGAGGCACGCATCGGGTCTAGTCGGGGCAGAAGGAGTGGTTCCGCAGTCTACATACGTTTGCGTATGGATGTCTGGTCAGGGGTCCTCCCTGACGCCTATCTCCAGGTAACTGCCGGCCACCCAGCGGATCCGCAGAGGCTCGCCCGCATCCGCCACCGATTCAGTGCTGACGTCGCCGCCCGTGCCGTAGTTGATCTGCAGATAAGGCGCCTTGGGCACGCCCACCACCGCGACGATGCGGCTGCCCGCCGGTAGCCGGCGCGCCGTCAGCATCTGGCTGGTGAAGGCGAGGTTCTGCGGCTGTCCCGGCTGCAGCAGATGTCGCTGGCTGCGATCCTGCATATAGCTGGCGCGGCCGAGATACGAAGCCAGGTCGTAGTAATGGCCGTCGGCGGTCAGCTCATAGAAGTCGACCGCCAGATCGAAGTCGCGCTTGTTGATCGTCACTTCGAAGTGGCCTTGGAACAGGCCATCCACTTCCAGCGGCGCCTTCAGCGGCTGCGTTTCGAACACCAGGGCGTTGCGCGTATCGGGCGTACCGGGCGGCGGGCGGAAATCGACGTCGCTGCGGTCTTTGAAATCGACGGTCAACTCCGGCGCCTTGTTTTCATCCGGTGCCGTGCCGAACCGCAGACGGCCTTTTTCACCTTGTCCGGTGAGGTAGAGCCGCCGCCGGCTGGTCGCCATCTCCGCCAGCGTGGACACATGGCGCCAGCGGTTCGCGCCCATCACTTCGAAATTGATCTTGCCGCTCAGCAGCTCGGGCAGCGGCGCGCCGCGGAACACATGATCGAACCACTGCAGCCGCAGCTCCTGCAGATCGATCATGGCCGCGGGATCCACCTTGTAGCCATCGACCTCGGGAAGCACGCCGGTCTGCATGGCGATGTGGTGATAGGGCCCGACCAGCAGGCGGTGATCCGCCGCGGGGCGATATCTGTAGTGCTCCTGCAGGTAATACAGCGCGCCGACCATGCCGCCGTCGTAATAGCCGGTCTCGACGAACACCGGGATATCGATATCGGCGAACTCGCTGCCATACGGAATCAGGCGCTGCCAATAGGCGTCGTAAGACGGATGCCGCAGCCACTCGTCGAAGATCGGATTGGGCTTGCCGTCGATCCGGTCGAGATCGCGATAAGGCCGCCCGCTCGCATACCACTCCCGCTGTAGCTTCGACCAGCGCTCGCGGTTTCCGTAGGTCTCGTCGTCCAGTTCGCGGTTGTCCGTGGTGTAGAACGGCCACGGATAGAAAAAGCTCTGGAACACGTTGCCCTGCATCGGCGTATCGATGCCCGGCGCATTGGTGGCATGGGTGGCCATCGCCTTCAGCGCCGGCGGACGATGCTTGGCCGCCGCCCACTGGGTAAAGCCGTTATAGCTGCCGCTGAACATGCCGACGCGGCCGTCGCTCCACGGCTGGCGCGCCAGCCAGGCGATCACCGTGGCCGCATCCTCGCCATCGTGCACGTAGGGAACGATAGCTCCCGTGCCGCGCCCCTTGCCGCGCGTATAGGCAACCACGCCGGCATAGCCGCGCTCGGCCATCTTCACCGCATCGCCCAGGCTCCAGCGGTCGCGGGCATAGATGGTGAAGTTGAGCAGGGCCGTAAGCTTCGCCGGCGCATGGCGCGGGCGCACGATCAGCGCGGCGATCCGCGCGCCGTCCGGGGTAGCGATCAGCACCTGGTCGTCGATCAGGAAGCGTCGCTCCAGCTCGGCGCGGGTGGCGGCTGTCGGTTTCGGCGGTGCGGCGGGCGGTGGCTCCGCGGCATGGGCGGAAGCGGCGAGACAGATGGCCAGCAGCCAGGGCAGGGTGGATTTCATGCGGTCCTCATCGCTGTCGGGGAATGGCGGGAGGATCGCGATAGGCGCATGGGCGCGGGCGAAAAATCGGCGAACGGACATGCCCGCGCGGCGAACGGCA
>DASRYD010000404.1:0-5479 GCA_035653955.1 Pseudoxanthomonas sp. | reverse complement strand
CGCCATCGTCCGCGCCGCCGGCGCCGAGTGGCGCGAATCCGGCTGCAGCATGTGCATTGCGATGAACGGCGACCTGGTCGCGCCGGGGCAGCTCGCGGTCAGCACCAGCAACCGCAATTTCGAGGGCCGCCAGGGTCCGGGCTCGCGCACCCTGCTCGCCTCGCCGCTGAGCGCGGCGTGGGCGGCGGTGAACGGCAAGGTTTCCGATCCGCGGGAGTTGTTCGCGAAGGAGGTGGCGTGATGGCCGGTTTGCGCGAAGTGAAGTCGAAGAGCGTGGTGCTGGCGCAGACCAACATCGACACCGATCAGATCATCCCCGCGCGTTTTCTTTCCACCACCGAACGCGCCGGGCTGGGCAAGAACGCGTTCAACGATTGGCGCTGGCGGGCCGACGGCGCGCCGAACCCGGATTTCCCGTTCAACCAGGCGCAGAACCGGGGCCGTTCGATCCTGCTGGCCGGGCGCAACTTCGGTTGCGGTTCCTCGCGCGAGCACGCGCCGTGGGCGCTGACCGACCTGGGCCTGCGTGCGATCGTCAGCAGCGAGATCGCCGACATCTTCCGCAATAATTCGCTGAAGAACGGCCTGTTGCCGATCGTGCTGGCGGAAGAAGACGTGCAGGCGCTGATGCGGCGGCCGGACGACGAACTGACCGTCGACGTCGCCGCGCGCGAACTGCGCACGCCGGACGGCCGGGTATACGCCTTCCCGCTGGATGGCTTCTCGCAGACCTGCTTGCTCGAAGGCGTCGACGAGATGGGGTATCTGCTGGCGCGACAAAACGAAATCGCCGCTTACGAACAACAACGCCTCTGACCGGTAGGGGCGGACCTGCCCGCGACGCCTTTCCCCGCAAACCGACAAAGAGCATCGCGGGCAGCGCCCGCTCCTACAACGAAAGAAACAGGAAATCCAATGCAAGCCAACATCGTCGTACTGCCCGGCGACGGCATCGGCCCGGAAGTGGCCGCCGCAGCCGTGTCCGTTCTCAAGGAAGTCGCACGCCGCCACGGCCACGAATTCCGATTCGCCGAGCACGACATCGGCGGCATCGCCATCGACAGGCACGGCAATCCGTTGCCCGATGTAACGCTGGAAGCGTGCAGGAACGTCGATGCGGTGCTGCTGGGCGCGGTCGGCGGGCCGAAATGGTCGGATCCGAACGCCAAGGTGCGCCCCGAGCAGGGCCTGCTGGCCATGCGCAAGGGCCTGGGCCTGTACGCCAACCTGCGCCCGGTCAAGCCGCATCCGGCCGCGTTGGACGCTTCGCCGATCAAGCCGCACCTGCTGACCGGGGTGGACATCGTCGTGGTGCGCGAGCTGACCGGTGGCATCTATTTCGGCGAAAAGACCCGCAGCGCCGACGGCGCCAGCGACCTGTGCAGCTACAGCGTTGCGGAAATCGAGCGCGTGTTGCGCCACGCCTTCCGCCTGGCGCGCGAACGCCGTGGCTTCCTGGTCTCGGTGGACAAGGCCAACGTGCTGGAAACCTCGCGGCTGTGGCGCGACATCGCCAACCGCATCGGCCGCGAGGAATTCCCCGACGTGCGCCTGGAGCACCAGCTGATCGATTCGATGACCATGCACCTGCTGGCCAAGCCGCGCGAATACGACGTGATCGTCACCGAGAACATGTTCGGCGACATCCTGACCGACGAGGCCTCGATGCTGGCCGGCTCGCTGGGCCTGCTGCCCTCCGCCTCATTGGGCGAGGGCAAGGTCGGCGTGTACGAACCGATCCACGGCTCCGCACCGGACATCGCCGGCAAGGGCATCGCCAATCCCTATGCGACCATCCTCAGCGCGGCGATGCTGCTGCGCCATTCGCTGGGCCTGGAGGCCGAAGCCGAATGCATCGAACGCGCCGTGGATGCCGCGCTGAACGCCAAGGCCTTCACCGGCGACCTCGGCGGCAAGCTGTCCACCGGCGAAGCCGCGCAGGCGGTGATCGCGCACCTGCCGGCCGATTGCTACGTGGCCGAATTGCGGGATTGATGACGCCGAGGCGACGCCGAAGATCGAATGCCACGTAGGTGCCGGGCTTGCCCGGCACACTCTTTCTCGCGAGTCGCTTCGAACAAAAAACAAGCCGGGCAAGCCCGGCTTCTACATGATGCTTTGCGCTCCAAGGCGCGCGAGTCGCGATGGTGGGCTTGAGCCCGCCCTACGCGGTCGCGCCCTCTTCCGCCTTCACCTTGAACCACGCCGCGTACAACGCCGGCAGAAACAGCAGAGTCAGCAGCGTCGCCACTGCCAGGCCGCCCATGATCGCCACCGCCATCGGGCCGAAGAACGCGCTGCGCGACAACGGGATCATCGCCAGGATCGCGGCCAGCGCGGTCAGCACGATGGGGCGGAAACGGCGCACGGTGGCATCGATGATCGCGTGCCAGCGGTCGTGGCCGGCGCGGATGTCCTGGTCGATCTGGTCCACCAGGATCACCGAGTTGCGCATGATCATGCCGGCCAGCGCGATGGTACCGAGCAACGCGACGAAACCGAACGGTACCCGGAACACCAGCAGCGCCAGGGTCACGCCGATCAGCCCCAGCGGTGCGGTCAGGATCACCAGGAACATGCGCGAGAAGCTGCGCAGCTGCAGCATAAGCAAGGTGATCACGACCCCCAGGAACAGCGGCATGCCGGCGGCGATGGAGTTCTGCCCACGCGCCGAATCCTCGACCGTGCCGCCGGTTTCCAGCAGATAGCCGCTGGGCAGCGACGTGCGGACGCCTTCCAGCGTCGGCACGATCTGCGCGACCACGCTGGGCGGGGTCAGGCCGGTGCGGATGTCGGCGCGCACGGTGACCGTGGGCAGGCGATTGCGGTGCCAGACGATGCCGTTTTCGAACGCGTATTCCAGGTTGCCGATCTGCGACAGCGGCACCGACGCCCCGTTCGCGGTGGGCACGGCGAGGCTGCCGAGCAGGTCGAGCCGCGCGCGCTCGTCGTCGGGGCCGCGCAGCAGGATCTCGACCAGCCGATTGCCTTCGCGATAGGTGCTGACATGCAGACCGGACAGCGAACCCGACAGGAAATGCGCCACGTCGCTGCTGCTCACGCCCAGCGCGCGGGCGCGCGCCTGGTCGATGTCGATGCGCACGATCTTGCTGGGCTCGCTCCAGTCCAGGTTGACGTTGGTGGTGTTCGGATTCGCGCGCACCTTGGCTTCGACCTGGCGGGCGATGGCCTGCACGCGGTCGATGTGTTCGCCGGACACGCGGAACTGCAGCGGGTAGCCGACCGGCGGACCGTTCTCCAGGCGGGTCACTCGCAGTTGCAGTTCGGGGAATTGCCGCGCCGCGTCGTCGATCAGCCACTGGCGCAACTTCTCTCGCGCGGGCAAATCCTTCGCCAGCACGACGAACTGGGCGAAATTGGCCTGCGGCAGCTGCTGGTCCAGCGGCAGGTAGAAACGCGGCGAACCGGTGCCGACGTAGGCGACGTAGTTGTCCACGCCCGGCTGTTTGGCCAGCAGCGCTTCGAGCTTCTTCGCCTGGGCTTCGGTCATGCGCAGCGAACTGCCTTCGGCCAGTTCCATGTCGACCATCAGTTCCAGCCGGGTCGAATCGGGGAAGAACTGCTGCGGCACGAAACGGAACATCAGCAACGACAGCACGAAGGCTGCGACGGTCACGCCGATCACCAGCCAGCGATGGCGCAGGCAGAAATCCAGCAGCTTGCGGAAGCGCTGGTAGAACGGCCGCTGGTACGGGTCGTGCGCGTGCGCATCGTGTTCGCCGGCGTGCGGACGCGGCGCCAGCCAGTCGGCGAACGCGGGGAAGCGATCGGCCAAGCTTCCGCGGAAGCTGCGGATGCGCGCAGCGAAGGAGCCCGACTTCGGCTGCTTCGGCGGCAGATGCAGGTCGGGCAGCATCTTGTCGCCCAGGTACGGAATGAACAGCACCGCGGCGATCCACGACACCACCAGCGCAATGGTCACCACCTGGAACAGCGAACGGGTGTATTCGCCGGTGCTGGACGCGGCGGTGGCGATCGGCAGGAAGCCCGCCGCCGTCACCAGCGTGCCGGTCAGCATCGGGAACGCGGTGGATTCGTAGGCGAAGCTGGCCGCCTTCAGGCGGTCGAAGCCCTGTTCCATCTTGATCGCCATCATCTCCACCGCGATGATCGCGTCGTCGACCAGCAGACCCAGAGCCAGCACAAGCGCGCCCAGCGAGATCTTGTGCAGGCCGACGCCGAAGTAATGCATCACCGCGAAGGTCATCGCCAGCACCAGCGGAATGCTCACCGCGACTACCAGTCCGGTGCGCAGGCCCAGCGAGAAGAAGCTGACCAGCAGCACGATGATCACCGCCTCCGCCAGCACGCGGACGAATTCGCCGACAGATTCCTCCACCGCATGCGGCTGGTCGGAGACCTTGCGCAACTGCATGCCCAGCGGCAGGGTTTTCTGCAGCTCCTCGAACTTCCGCTCCAGCGCGCTGCCGAGCTTAAGGATGTCGCCGCCGTCGCGCATCGCCACCGCCAGGCCGATGCCCTCCTGGCCGAGGAAGCGCAGCTTCGGCTGGGCCGGATCGGAGAAGCCGCGCTTGATCCCGGCGATGTCGCCAAGCTTGAAGGTGCGCCCACCGGCGCGGATCGGGAAATCGCGAATCTCCTCGATCGACTTGAATTCGCCGTCGATCCGCAGTTGCACGCGATCGCTCGGGGTTTCGAAGAAACCGGCGCTGGCCTCGGCGTTCTGCGCGTCCAGGGCCTGTTGCACCGCGCTGAGCGGAATGCCCAGCGTGGCCAACTTGGTGTTCGACAGTTCGACCCAGACTTTCTCGTCCTGCAGGCCGATCAGTTCGACCTTGCTGACGTCGGGCACGCGCTGCAGCTCCAGTTCCAGGCGATCGGCGTAGTCCTTCAGCACCGCATAGTCGAAGCCCGGCCCGGTCAGCGCGTAGATGTTGCCGAAGGTATCGCCGAATTCGTCGTTGAAGAACGGCCCGACCGTGCCCTCGGGCAGGGTCGCGCGGATGTCGCCGACGCGCTTGCGCACCTGGTACCACAGCTGCGGCACGTCCTTCGAGTTCATCGAATCGCGCGCGACGAAGATCACCTGCGATTCGCCCGGTCGCGAATACGAGCGCACGAATTCGTACTGGCCGGTGGTCATCGCCGCCTTCTCGACCCGCTCGGTGACCTGCCTGGCGACTTCCTCGGCGGTGGCGCCGGGCCACAGCGTGCGCACCACCATGACCTTGAAGGTGAACGGCGGGTCTTCCGACTGGCCGAGGTGGCGGTACGACCACGCGCCGATGATGCCGAGCACGATCATCGCGTACAGCACCAGGGTGCGGTTGGTCAGCGCCCACTCGGAGAGGTTGAAGCGGCGCATGGTCGGTTACTCCGGCTTCTTGGCGACGGGCGCCTGCATCACCGGCCGGTTGTCGCCGTCGACCGGCGCGACCGCCTGGCCTTCGCGCAACAGATGGCCGCCGGCGGCGACGATCCAGTCGCTGGCGGCGAC
>DASRYD010000403.1:0-2545 GCA_035653955.1 Pseudoxanthomonas sp. | reverse complement strand
GACGCGGCGCAGGCCAACGACTACGCCGCCTTCCTCGATGCGCCCAAGCCTTCGGCGCTGAACTGGCCGAAGACCGAACGCAGCCGCAAGATGGCGACCTACGGCCTGGTGCGCCTGGCCCGGCGCGACGCCGGCGCGGCCGAACTGCAATTGCCGCAATACGCCAGCGCGCTGGACCTGAGCGACGAGCAGCGCAACCAGGTGCTGTACGAAATCGCGTTGTGGACCGTGGCCAGCTACGAACCCGATTCCGCACGCCGGCTCGCCGCGGTACCGGACGTCGCCTACGACGAGAAGCTGCACGAGTGGCAGGTGCGCGAAGCGATGGCGCGCGGCGACTGGCGCAACGCGCTGGCCGCGCTGCGCAAGATGCCGCCCAAGCAGCGCGAGGATTCGCGCTGGCGTTACTTCGAAGCGCGGTTGTCCGAGGAAATCGGGGACAAGGCCGAGGCGCAGCGGCTGTTCGCGCTGGCGGCGAAATCGTCGACCTTCCACGGCTTCCTCGCCGCGGATCGATTGAACCAGCCCTATGCGCTGTGCGCGTGGATTCCCAACGACGGCGATGCGGCGAAGGCGGCGGTCGCGCGCGATCCGTCGATGGTCCGCGCGATGGAACTGTGGCAACTGGACCGCCCCAACTGGGCCATGGCCGAATGGAACGACGCGCTGAAGCGCTTCGACGACACTCAGCGCCGCATCGCGGTGGAAGTGGCGCAGGACAACGGCTGGTTCGACCGCGCGGTGTTCGCGCTGGGCAAGAACCCCGACGAACAACGCCTGTACCAGTTGCGCTTCCCGCTGCACCACGGCGACACGATCCGCCGCGAGGCGGCCAGGAATGCGCTCGACCCGGCATGGATCGCCGCCGAGATCCGCGCCGAAAGCGTGTTCAACCCGCGCGCGCGTTCGCAGGCCAATGCGCTGGGCCTGATGCAGGTCGTGCCCGCCACCGGCGCGACCACCGCGGCGAAGATCGGCCTGCCATGGGGCGGCGCGGCCAGCCTGTACGACTCCGACACCAACATCGCGCTGGGCAGCGCCTACCTGCGCGAACTGCTGAACAAGTACGGCCTGCCCTACGTCACCATCGCCGCCTACAACGCCGGCCCCACTCCGACCGCACGCTGGCAGACGCAACGACCCGGTTTCGCCGCGGATTTCTGGATCGAGACGATCAGTTACAAGGAAACCCGCGAATACGTCGCCCGCGTGCTGGCCTTCAGCGTGCTCTACGACTGGCGCTTGAACGGCAAGGCCCTGCCGCTGACCGACCGCATGCATGGCCGCATCGACGCGCAGCGCAAGCCGTTTACCTGCCCGACGGCGCAGATGCCGAAGAGCTGAGCTTTCCCTTCTCCCGGAGGGAGAAGGAAATGCGGCATCATTCCTCCCATGCAGACCTATCTCGTCGGCGGTGCGGTGCGCGATCGGTTGCTCGGCCTTCCGCCGGGCGATCGCGACTGGGTCGTGGTCGGTGCCACGCCCGACGAAATGCTCGCGCAGGGCTACAAGCCGGTCGGCCGCGACTTCCCGGTATTCCTGCATCCGCAAACCGGCGAGGAACATGCGCTGGCGCGCACCGAACGCAAGTCGGGACGCGGTTATCGCGGCTTCGTCGTCGATGCCGATCCGTCGGTGACGCTGGAAGAAGACCTGCTGCGCCGCGACTTCACCCTCAACGCGATCGCACAGGCCGAGGACGGCACGCTGGTCGACCCCTACGGCGGGGCCCGCGACATCGAGGAGGGCGTTCTTCGCCATGTCGGCCCGGCCTTCGTCGAAGACCCCCTGCGCGTGCTGCGTGCGGCGCGCTTCATGGCGCGCTTCGCCGCACTCGGCTTCACCATCGCCCCGGAAACGCTGGCGCTGATGCGGCAGATCGCCGGCTCGGGCGAACTCGACACGCTGGTGCCCGAACGCGTGTGGCAGGAACTGCGCAAGACGCTGCGATCGGAACGGCCTTCTGCCTTCCTCGCCACGCTGCGCGAGGCGGATGCGCTGAAGGCGGTCCTGCCCGAAGTCGATGCGCTGTACGGCGTGCCGCAACGCGCCGACTTCCATCCCGAAATCGACACCGGCCTGCACCAGCAGATGGTCAGCGACATGGCCGCGCGGCTGGCGCCCGGCGACGACGTGGTCGGCTTCGCCGCCCTCTGCCACGATCTGGGCAAGGCGCTGACGCCGAAGGATCTGCTGCCGAAGCACATCGCCCATGAAGCCGCCGGCCTTGCGCCGCTACGCACCTTGTGCGCACGGCTGAAAGTGCCGGCCGAACACCGCGAACTGGCCGAACTGGCCTGCCGCGAACACCTCAACGTGCACCGCCTGTTCGAGCTGCGCGACGCCACCGTGCACGAACTGCTGGCGCGCTGCGACGCCTTCCGCAAGCCGGGTCGCATCGCCCGGCTTGCCCTGGTCTGCGAAGCCGACAAGCGCGGTCGCGGCGGCAACGAAAATGCCGATTATCCGCAAGGCCGCGAACTGCAACGCCTGCATGCCGCCGCGCTGGCGGTCAATGCGCGCGACCTGGGCGAAGACGTCAGCG
>DASRYD010000402.1:0-5288 GCA_035653955.1 Pseudoxanthomonas sp. | reverse complement strand
GGCGAGGACGTCGCCCGCAAGCGCCGCCAGGAAGTGGCGCAGGAGGCCGACTTCTACGGCTCGATGGACGGTGCCAGCAAGTTCGTGCGCGGCGACGTCACCGTCGGCGTCGGCTCGCACGTCAAGGGCGGCTTGCGCGTGGAGAAGCCGAACGGCGGCTTCCACCTGGGCAAGCAGCGCCCGCCGCGCATCGTCATCGGTCCCGACGCCGTGGTCGAAGGCGCGCTGGTGTTCGAGCACCCGGTCGTGCTGTACGTGCACAAGACCGCGAAGACCGGCCCGGTGAGCGGCGCCACGGCGAAGACGTTCGACACGCCGACCGCGCCGAAGGAGTGACAGTAGCAATGGCGATGCCGCCTGAATCCGGCGGCATCGCTCGAATGCACCGTCGATCGCACGCCGAATGGATGGCGGCAGGGATGGTTGCGTCGCTGCCCAACCGGACCCCCCACCAGGAGTGAGGAGGAATCCAGTGAACGAGGACCGAACCGGACTCGAAAGGCTCGAGAAGAAGGTTTTTCGCCTGCAACTCTTTTGCGCATCGCTCGTATCGGCGTGCGCACTGGCCCTGCTGACGGGGTTCGCGTCGCACAAACAGAAGTTCGGTGAAATCGACGTCGAGCGGATCAACATCGTTGAAGCGGATGGCAAGCTGCGGATGGTGATTTCGAATCAGAAGCGACAGCATATGGGGGTCGCCAACGGAAAGCCGATCGAGCGCGACTACCTGCGTCCACCCGGCATCATCTTCTTCAACCATCTCGGTGACGAAATGGGCGGCCTGGTCTTCGGCGACAACAGCACCAAAAGCGACGGCAGCTCCGGGCAACAGGGCTGGATGAGCTGGGACAAGCTGCGCAACGACCAGATATTCGCTGCCTATTACGACGAAGACAGAAGCGGCGCCTACGAGACCGGCATGAAGCTGTGGAACCGGCCGAACATGACGATAGACGAACAGAAGACGCGCTACGGAGCGACCCGGGAAATAACCGACCCGGAACAGCGGAAGGCCGCGGTGCAGGCGATGTTTGCGAAGGGCGAACTGACTTCGGAGCGCCTGTTCATCGGTAAGCGCAAGGACAATTCGGCAGAGCTCGTGATGAGGGACATCGCAGGCAAACCCCGGATCCGGATGCAGGTCCTCGCCAACGGAGCGCCGAAGCTGGAGTTCCTCGATGATACCGGGAAGGTCATGGCCAGCCTGCCGGAAAAGGAAGCCGTGCAGAAATAGCCAGGGCATGGGCCCGCCGGACGAAGTTCCGATCGACGACCGCTTCGGCAAGCCGCTTATCCAGCCATCGGCCAGGGACAAAAGGCAGGGGTCGAGGACCCGGCATGAAGCTAGAATCCGGGGTTCCTGAACCAGGAGCCCCGGATGAAAACACGCCACCTGCTGCTGGGCCTCGCCACGCTGGCCGCCCTGTCGGCCTGCAAGCGCGAAGCGCCCCAAGCGGCGCCCGCCGCAAACACCCCATCGCCCGCGCCGGCGCACGCCTTCGCCGACGCGATCAATGCCGCCGATTTCGCCGAACACGTGAAGACGCTGGCCTCGGACGAATTCGAAGGCCGCGGCCCCGGCACGCCCGGCGAGGACAAGACCGTCGGCTACATCAAGGCGCAGTTCGAACGCATCGGCCTGCAGCCCGGCAACAACGGCGACTGGTTCCAGGCCGTGCCGATGACCGAAACCACGACCGACCAGCACGTGGCGATGACGCTGGCGCAGAACGACAAGACACGCGAACTGAAGTACGGCGACGACATGATCGTGTGGACCCGTACCGGCCAGCCGGAGGTGAAGATCGACGCCAGCGACATGGTGTTCGTCGGCTACGGCGTCGACGCGCCCGAGCAGAAATGGAACGACTACGCCGGCCTCGACGTCAAGGGCAAGACCGTGGTGATGCTGGTCAACGACCCCGGTTTCCATGCGCACGACGAGAGCCTGTTCGAAGGCAAGCGCATGACCTACTACGGGCGCTGGACTTACAAGTTCGAGGAAGCCGCGCGCAAGGGCGCCCAGGCCGCGCTGATCATCCATGACAGCGAAGGCGCGTCGTACGGATGGGACGTGGTGCGCGGCTCGTGGTCCGGGCCGATCTACGACCTCCGCGCGGCCGACGATCCCGAGCCGCGCCTGCCGCTGCAGGGCTGGATCACCGGCGAGCAGGCCAAGGCGCTGTTCGCCGGCGCCGGCCTCGACCTGGATAAGCTACGCGCCGACGCGAACAAGCGCGGCTTCAAGCCCGTGGCACTGGACGCGAAGATGAGCATCGACCTGAAGAGCAGGACGGTCGAGAAGCAGTCGCGCAATGTGGTCGGCATCCTGCGCGGCGGCGAAAGGCCTGACGAAGCCGTGGTCTACATGGCGCACTGGGACCACCTGGGCAAGCATCCGGACGAGCCGGGCGACAACATCTACAACGGCGCGGTCGACAACGCGACCGGCGTGGCCGGCATCCTCGAGATCGCCGAGCAGATGGCCAGGGCCGGCAAGCCGAAGCGCTCGGTGGTGTTCCTCGCGGTGACGCTGGAGGAATCGGGCCTGCTCGGTTCCAAGTACTACGTCGCCCATCCGTCGATGCCGCTGGACAAGACCGTCGCGGTGATCAACATCGACGCGATGAGCGTGGCCGGCAAGACCCGCGACATCACCGTGGTCGGCATGGGCAGCTCGGAGCTGGAAGACGTGCTGAAGCCAATCGCCGAGAAGCAGGGCCGGACCCTGCATTCGGAAGCGCGCCCCGAGGCCGGCGGCTACTTCCGCTCCGATCATTTCAACTTCGCCAAGGCCGGCGTGCCGGCGCTGTACGTCGACGGCGGCGAAGACCTGGTCGACGGCGGCAAGGCGGCCGGCGACGCGGCGGCGAAGGACTACGGCGACAACCGCTACCACAAGCCCGCCGACCAGTACGACGCGACCACGTGGAAGCTCGACGGCACCATGGACGACCTGTCCGCGGTGTACGCCGTCGGCCTGCAGCTGGCCGATGGCGACCAGTGGCCGAACTGGTACAGGAACAACCCGTTCCGCGCCGCCCGCGACGCGATGTTGCAGGGCAAGGCGACGGCGAAATAGGCGTTATCTTCATTCATGGAGCGACGGACGGCGCCTCTGGGCGCCGTCTTTTTTGTGGCCGCTGCGCTAGGCTGGCGCCACCTTCAATCCGGGGAATCGCCATGCATCCGCTCGCATCGTTGTGGCTGCCGATCCTGCTCGCTGCCGTAGCCGTGTTCGTCGCCAGCAGCCTGATCCACATGGTGTTCAAGTGGCACAACCGCGATTACCGCAAGCTGCCCAACGAGGACGCGGTGCGCGCGGCGATCAACGCCGGCCAGCCGGGTCCGGGTTTGTACGTGCTGCCGCATTACCTCGACGGCAAGGAATGCTCGTCCGAGGAAGCGCAGGCCAAGTTTCGCGAAGGCCCGGTCGGCAAGCTGATGTTGCGCAAACCCGGCGCCATGTCGGTCGGCCCGATGCTGCTGCAATGGTTCCTGCTGAATCTGTTCGTCGCCTTCGTCGCCGCTTGCGCTGCGATGGGCGCCAACGGTGGCCACCACGCCGCGCACATCGCCGGTTTGGCCACCCTGCTTGCCTATGGCGCCGGCAGCGTCAGCGAAGCGATCTGGATGGGCAAGCCGTGGGCGGCGACGTTCAAGGACCTGCTCGATGCGCTGATCTATGCGGTGGTGACGGCGCTGGTGTTCTGCTGGCTGTGGCCGTGACGACATGCGGATCGAAATCGCGATCGAACGGCGCCTGCGGGCGCCGTTCTTTTATCGGCGGGTTCCGCTACGCTAGGCGCATCTTCCGGAGGGAATCCGCATGGCCATCGCCTACTGGTGCATCCTCATCGCCGCACTGCTGCCGTACGTGTGGGTCTTCGTCGCCAAGACCTCGGGCGAGCGCTACAACAACCGCAATCCGCGCGCTTGGGTCGCCAAGCAGGAAGGCAATTACAAGGTGCAGCGCGCCAACGCGGCCCATCTCAACGGCTTCGAAGCCTTCCCCGCCTTCGTCGCCGGCGTGCTGATGGCGCAGCTGGCTGGCGTCGCCCCGTCCACGATCAACGCGCTGGCCATTGCCTTCGTCGTGGCCCGTGTCCTGCACGGTTTGTTCTACCTGGCCGACAAGCACACCCTGCGCAGCCTGATCTGGTTGATCGGCATGCTCTGTCCCGTCGCGATGATCGTGATGGCGGCGCTGCGCATGGCGTAACCGCCGCTTTTTTGCAGGAGCGCGCCTGGGCGCGACCGGAACGTTCCGACGCATCGGATTTTCCATGTAGCGTCATTCTCCCGGTCGCGCCCAGGTGCGCTCCTGCAAATTCAGATCGCCAATTGCGAACGCGGCGGCAACGACCAGTCGATCGGCGTCTGTCCATGCTGGCCCAGGTACTGGTTGGTCGCGGAAAAATGCTTGCAGCCGAGGAAGCCTCGATGCGCCGACAACGGCGACGGGTGCGGCGCGCGCAGCACGCGGTGGCGGCGCGCGTCGATGACCTTGCCCTTGGCTTGCGCGTAACTGCCCCACAGCAGGAACACCAGGTTCTCGCGCTCGTTTGCCAGCGTCTCGATCGCGTGATCGGTGAAGCCTTCCCAGCCCTTGCCCTGGTGTGCGCCGGCGCGACCTTCTTCCACCGTCAGCACCGCATTCAACAACAGTACGCCCCGTTGCGCCCACGGCAGCAAGCAGCCGTGGTCGGGTCGGGCGATGCCCAGGTCCGACTGGATTTCCTTGAAGATGTTGTCCAGCGAGGGCGGCACCGGCACGCCCGGCAGCACCGAGAAGCACAGTCCATGCGCCTGGCCGTAGCCGTGATACGGATCCTGGCCGAGGATCACCACCTTCACCGCATCGAACGGCGTGGCGTCGAACGCGGCGAAGATCTGCGGCCCCGGCGGAAAGATGCGCGCCCCGGCCTGCTTGCGCTGGCGCAGGAACGCCGACAGCGCACGCATGTCGTCGCGCTGCAGGTAGTCGCCGATGCGCGCCTTCCACGAAGGTTCCAGCTTGATGCGGTCGGCGTCGGAATCGGGCATATGATTCGTGAAAGTCTTTGCTTTGGTTTTCAGCACGCACGTAGCGAGAGATCTTGCTTCCGTGCGTTCATGACGAAGATCCCTCGCTACGCGCGGGATGACAGATAGTCAGGTTTCGGTCGGCCGGGTCTGGCGCAGGAAGTGGCCGGTGACCAGCCACGCGCCGATCCAGCCGATCACGGCCGCGCCCAGCAGCACGGCGCCGACGCGCAGCGGATCGAGACCGCTCAACGCGAAACGGC
>DASRYD010000401.1:0-2216 GCA_035653955.1 Pseudoxanthomonas sp. | reverse complement strand
GTCGAGCGCGACCGCGCGCAGCCGCTGCAGCGCGCGACGCGGTCGGTGGCCGTAGGCTTCCAGCGCCTCGTACAGCGAGCCGGTCACGCGTTCCGGATCCGGCAACAGCGACAGAGGCACCAGCGTCCGTTCGATCGCGATCGGCGCACCGTCGACGTGGCGCAGGCGGTACATGCGCACCACGCCGCTGCCCGGCGACAGGTTCAGCGCCATCGATTCTTCCGGGGTGACTTCGCCGATGCTGCGCTCGAGGAAGTTCACCTGCGGGTCGAGGCCGCGCGCGCGCAGGTCCTCGGTGAAGCCGGTCAGGCGCGAGAACTGGCGCAGGATGCGCTCGGCGACGAAGGTCCCGGCGCCTTGGCGCTGGGTCAGCTGGCCGGCCTCGATCAGGCCCGCCAGTGCCTTGCGGATGGTCACCCGCGACAGGCCGAGCAGCTTGGCCAGATCGCGTTCGCCAGGCAGGGCCTGGCCCGGGCGCAGCACGCCGGCATCGATCAGGTTCTGCAGGGCGCGACGCAGGCGCAGGTAGGCGACGGCACGGGTGGCTTCGCCGACCTGCAGGCGCTGGTATTCCTCGAGTAGCTGGTTCTGCATGCCCGGTAAGATACCACTGACGTACCATACTGGCAATATGATCGTTTCAATGAATACCTGTTGCCCGTTCTTGGTCTAACGGTGGTATCGTCATCCCCTGATTTCCATCGATTCGCGACGCCATGACCGCCAAGACCGTACCCGTGGATGTTTTCGACCTGGTGATTTTCGGTGGCACCGGCGACCTGGCGCTGCGCAAGCTGTTGCCGGGCCTGCTGCGCCGCTATGCCGACGGGCAGATTCCCGAAGCCAGCCGCATCTTCGGCGTGGCCCGCGACAAGCTCGGCGATGCCGATTACCGCGCCCGCGTCGGCGAGGCGCTGGGCCGCGCGACCGCCAACGATGCGGCGCTGCAGGCCAAGCTGCCGGCGTTCCTGGAAAAACTCGGCTACTTCGCCCTGGACGCGACCAAGGACGAAGGTTGGGACGATTTCGCCGCCGCGCTGAATACCAGTGGTGAGCGCATCCGCGTGTTCTACCTGTCGACCAGCCCGTCTTTGTTCGTCGACATCTGCGACCGTCTGCGCGCGCATGGCCTCAACGGCGACAACGCACGGGTGGTGATCGAGAAGCCGATCGGCAAGGATGCGGCCAGCGCCAAGGTCATCAACGACGCGGTCGGCGGTGCATTCGCCGAGACCCAGATCTTCCGCATCGACCATTACCTGGGCAAGGAGACGGTGCAGAACCTGCTGGCGCTGCGCTTCGCCAACATTTTGTTCGAACCCTTGTGGAACGCCAGCCGCATCGACCACGTGCAGATCACCGTGGCCGAGACCGTCGGCCTGGAGAAGCGCGCCGGCTACTACGACACTAGCGGCGCGCTGCGCGACATGGTGCAGAACCATCTGCTGCAGCTGCTGTGCATGGTGGCGATGGAGCCGCCGGCCGCGCTGCAGGCCGACGCGGTGCGCGACGAAAAGCTGAAGGTGCTGCGCTCGCTGAAGCCGGTGCGCGGCGACGAGGTGACGCAGTTGACCGTGCGCGGCCAGTACCGCGCCGGCGCCAGCAGCGGCGCGGCGGTGCCGGGCTACCTGGACGAACTGGGCAAGCCGGATTCGCGCACCGAGACCTTCGTGGCGCTGAAGGCCGAAGTGGACAACTGGCGCTGGGCCGGCGTGCCGTTCTACCTGCGCACCGGCAAGCGCCTGGCCGAACGCGTGTCCGAGATCGTCATCGCCTTCAAGCAGATCCCGCATTCGATCTTCGAAGACAGCGCCGGCCCGGTGATGGGCAACAAGCTGGTGCTGCGCCTGCAGCCGGACGAAGGCGTGAAGCTGTGGATCATGATCAAGGACCCGGGCCCGGGCGGCCTGCGCCTGCAGCACGTGCCGCTGGACATGAGCTTCGCCGAGGAATTCGGCGTGCACCAGCCGGAAGCCTACGAGCGCCTGCTGATGGACGTGGTGCGCGGCAACCAGACCTTGTTCATGCGCCGCGACGAAGTCGAGGCCGCGTGGGCGTGGATCGACCCGATCCTCGCCGCGTGGGAAGCCGGGCGCGACACGCCGAAGGCCTACACCGCCGGTTCGTGGGGCCCGAGCGCCGCGGTCGCGCTGATCGAGCGCGACGGCCGCACGAGGCACGAAGACGCGGCCTGTGTCTTGCCGATGCCCTTCGAC
>DASRYD010000400.1:0-6378 GCA_035653955.1 Pseudoxanthomonas sp. | reverse complement strand
GTGGTGCCGGTCCAGCGGGCCAGGTCGTGGGTCGCATGGGCCTGGTCGCTGTAACCGTGGCGGGCGGCGGCGTCGGCGATACCCGCGTGCTCGGCATCCAGCGTGCGCAGCAAGGCCTGCAGCCGGCGCACTCGCGCGTATTCCTTCGGTGTCATGCCGACGGCATGCAGGAATCGCGTTTGCAAGGTGCGCACGGCGATGCCGAGTCGCTTGGCCAGATCGGCGATGCGCAGGTCGCCTTCCGCCGCGTCGAGCGCGTCCACCGCCTGTTCGACGATGGCATCCGGTTCGAATGCGGCGCAACGAGAACGCATCAATTCCCACAGCGGCCCCGGGGATTTCGCGTCCGCGCTCGCCTGCGCCGCTGCCTGGAACCGCATGGCGAACGCGTCTTCCAGCGCATGCAGGTCGGGCGCGTGGTTGCGCAATGCGGGCAATCGTGCGCCGGCGATGAGACCGCTGCATGCCGCGGTCAGGCGCACGCCGATGCAATGCACCGGGCCGGTCGCCTGCAGGCGGATCGGCCCCAGTTGCTGCGCGGCGAAACAGAACGCCTGGTCGGCGCGGACTTCGCCATCGGGCCCGTGGAAGCGCAGAGGCACGCCGAGTTCGGCCAGCAACTCGCAACGGCCATCGGGATAGACCACCTGCACGGCGTCGTCGGGGGCGTCGTCGCGCAGTTCCCACACGCATTGCACATGCCGGCGCAGGTCTGGGGGCGGGGTGTGTTCGAGGTATTCCATGCGCGCCATCGAACAGGGCCTTGCGCTTTTTTACAAGCGCGGCCGGTCGCCCGGCTTTAGCGTGCGGCCTTCCATCACGAGGGGAAGGACATGCGATACGCGAAGATGATGCTCGGCGTCGGGTTGGCGCTGTCGGCGGGCACGGCGATGGCGGGGCAACCGCGGTTCGGCTGGCTGGCCGGGCACTGGTGCGGCGGCGAGGGCGGACGCCGGATCGACGAGGCCTGGCTGCCCGAGGCCGGCGGCATGCTGGTCGGCATGTCGCGCACGGCGAAAGGCGGGAAAGTGGAATCCTTCGAGTTCATGCGGATCGTGTCCGACGGCAAGGCCACGAGCTTCCACGTCCAGCCCAATGGCGTCCCGCCGACGGTGTTCGCGATGGCCGCGCAGGGCGATGGCTGGATCCGCTTCGAGAATGCCGAACACGATTTCCCCAACCGCATCGAATACCGCCGCCAGGGCGAGCGCCTGCATGCCTGGATCGCCGGTCCCGGGCGCGACGGCAAGGAATTGCGCATCCCGTTCGAATATCGCCGCTGCGGAGAATAGTTTTCCGGCGATCGGCCGCAGCGGCGACCCGGGCGGGTCAGATGTGTTCGTTCATCCGCGTCAGGCCTTCCTTGCCGAGCTTGTCGATCAGACGGTCGAGCTGCGCGCGTTCCTCGTCGCTGAGCGGGCTGAGCAACTGGCGCTCGCATTCCAGCACCATCGGCGCGACCTCGTCGTAGACGCGGAAGCCGTCCTCGGACAGGGTCAGCACCGAACGGCGGCGGTCGTCGCCGTGGATCTCGCGCTGGATCAGGCTGCGCTCCAGCAGGCGCGCGACCGCGCGGCTGACCGCCACCTTGTCCATCGCGGTGCGTTCGGTGACTTCGCGCGCGGACAGGCCGGGGAAGCGGCCCAGCACCGCCATGACCCGCCATTCGGTGATGGCCAGACCGAAGCGGCGGTGGTATTCGCCGGCGATGGCGCTGCTGACCTTGTTCGACAGGACGCTGAGCCGGTAGGGCACCAGCCGCTCCAGGTCGAGGATTTCGTGGGTGGACGTTTCGGGCTTGGACGGGGTCATGTGGCACTGCCGCTTGATTATGGTTACAGTTGAAACTATAAAGGGCGTCTACGTAAAACTTCCACGCGGCGGCGCATCCTGCGCGGGCCGCGTCACTGCAGGAGTCGCCATGAGCGCACAACCTCCCCGTGGCATGCAAGTCACCACTTTCGACAACCCCATGGGCATCGACGGCTTCGAGTTCGTCGAATACGCCGCGCCGACCGGCCAGGGCGGCGGGCTGCACGATTATTTCCGCAAACTGGGCTTCGTCCAGGTGGCCCGGCACAAGACCCGGCCGATCAGCACCTACCGCCAGGGCGACTGCACTTTCCTGATCAACGAGGATCCGGATTCGTTCGCCGCGCGCTTCGCCGCGCAGCACGGCCCCAGCGCCTGCGGCTTCGCCATCCGGGTCAACAAGCTGGCCGAATGGGCGCGGGTGCAGGCGCTGAAGAACGGCGCCGAATCGTTCGACGCCGCCGACGAATTGACCAAGGCGGTGGCCGCGCCGGTGATCAAGGGCATCGGCGGTTGCATGCTGTACATCGTCGACCGATACGACGACAAGGGCACCATCCACGATCCGGACTACGAATATCTGCCGGGCGTCGAGCTGATGCCGAAGGGCTTCGGCCTGACCTTCATCGACCACCTGACCCACAACCTGTACCACGGCAACATGGCCAAGTGGGCGGACTACTACGAGCGGCTGTTCAACTTCCGCGAGATCCGCTATTTCGACATCAAGGGCGCGAAGACCGGCTTGCTGTCGAAGGCGATGACCGCGCCCGACGGCATGGTGCGCATTCCGTTGAACGAGTCGGCCGACCCGAAGTCGCAGATCAACGAATACCTGGACACCTACCACGGCGAAGGCATCCAGCACATCGCCTGCTTCACCGACGACATCTACGCGACGGTGGAGAAGATGCGCGCGGCCGGCATCGAGTTCCTCGACACGCCCGACACCTATTTCGAAGTGATCGACCAGCGCATCCCCGAACATGGCGAGGACGTGGCGCGGCTGGCCAAGAACAAGATCCTGATCGACGCCGACCCGGAGACGCACAAGCGCAAGCTGCTGCAGATCTTCACCCAGAACGCGATCGGCCCGATCTTCTTCGAGATCATCCAGCGCAAGGGCAACGAGGGTTTCGGCGAAGGCAATTTCCAGGCGCTGTTCGAGAGCATCGAGCGCGACCAGATGAAGCGCGGCGTGCTGTAGGGTGGGCCCTGGCCCACCTGCGGCCAAACGTGGAAAGTAGTGGAAAGCAATGGTGGGCCAAGGCCCACCCTACGCGGACGAGAGAGCTATGAACGGATACATGACCGGCTTCGGCAACGAATTCGCGACCGAAGCGGTCGCCGGCGCGCTGCCGGTCGGGCGCAATTCGCCGCAGAAGGTCGCGCATGGGCTGTATGCCGAACAACTGTCCGGCACCGCGTTCACCGCGCCGCGCGGGCAGAACCGGCGCAGCTGGCTGTATCGCCTGCGTCCCGCGGCGGTGCACGGGGAATTCGCGCCGTTCGTGCAGCCGCGTTTCCACAACGATTTCGGCGACGGCCCGGTGACGCCGGAGCGGTTGCGCTGGAGTCCATTGCCGTTGCCGCAGGCGCCGACCGACTTCATCGAGGGCCTGTACACGATGGCCGGCAACGGCTCGGCTGCCGGGCAGCATGGCGTCGGCATCCATCTGTACGCGGCCAATGTATCGATGCGCGGCCGCTATTTCTACGATGCCGATGCCGAACTGCTGATCGTGCCGCAGCAGGGCCGGCTGCGCATCGCTACCGAGCTGGGCGTGCTGGACGTCGAACCGCAGCAGATCGCGATAGTCCCGCGCGGCGTGCGTTTCCGCGTCGACTTGCCGGATGGCGCTTCGCGCGGTTATGTCTGCGAGAACTTCGGCGCATTGCTGCGCCTGCCCGACCTCGGCCCGATCGGCGCCAACGGCCTGGCCAATCCGCGCGATTTCGAAGCCCCGGTCGCCGCCTACGAAGACCTCGAGGGCGATTTCGAACTGGTCGCCAAGTTCCAGGGCCACCTGTGGCGTGCGCCGATCGGCCATTCGCCGCTCGACGTGGTCGGCTGGCACGGCAACTACGCGCCGTACCGCTACGACCTGCGCCGCTTCAACACCATCGGTTCGATCAGCTTCGACCATCCGGACCCGTCGATCTTCACCGTGCTGACCTCGCCCAGCGATATCCATGGCACGGCGAACCTCGATTTCGTGATCTTCCCGCCGCGTTGGCTGGTGGCGCAGGACACGTTCCGGCCGCCGTGGTTCCACCGCAACATCGCCAGCGAATTCATGGGCCTGGTGCATGGCGTTTACGACGCCAAGGCCGAAGGCTTCGCGCCTGGCGGTGCGTCGCTGCACAATTGCATGAGCGGCCACGGGCCGGATGCGGCGACGTTCGAGAAGGCGAGCAACGCGGACCTGTCGAAGCCGGACGTGATCGCCGACACCATGGCCTTCATGTTCGAAACGCGCGCGGTGATCCGTCCGGTCGCGCAGGCGCTGGAAGCGAAGCACCGGCAGCGCGATTACCCGCAGTGCTGGGTCGGGCTGAAGAAGAACTTCCGCGCGTAAGCGCTCAGGCGGCGGCCGGCGTCGGGTCGGCTTGCTGCAAGGCGGGCAGGTAGGGTTCGGGCAACACTTCGGTCAGGCGTTCGCGCACGCGTTGCGCGAGCGTCGGGCTGGCCGCCTGTCGCAGGCAATGCAGCGCAGCGAGCAACTGCGCCAACGTGTCTTCGTCGTTTTGTGCGGCCTGCAATCGATCGCGATGCCGCACCGCATCGGGATGGCGCTGCAACTCCAGCATGCCGAGCAGGTAGAGCTTGGCGGCGACCAGCGAACGACGGCGAGCGGATGCGGCAACGGGTTCGATCGCAGGCGCCGGCGCCCGTGGCGGTGGCGCCTCGACCACGGCGACCAGGTAGCCAGCGTCGCGCAGGCGCCGGATATGGGACGGGGTTTCAGGGCCGAGCATCGAAGTCAGTTCCTCGAGGCTGCGCTGGCCGTCGCACAGGATCAGTACGCGGCGCTCGCGCATGCTCAGGCTCCCGTCGCGGATGGACAGGGCTTGCCGGGCCAGGTCGGTCTTACGGGGCTGCATGCGTGGGTCCGCCTTGGAGCCGGCGCACGTTGCGCGCGGGAAGTTACGTCCGCGTGACATTTCGCGGTCGCTGCGTGGCGAAGGCGCCTTCGTGCCATGCTATCGGCAGGACCATGGACTGACGGAGTACCCAGATGCGCGCCGGAATCTTCCCGTTGATCTTGTTGTCGCTCACGGCCTGCAAGGCGCCCGCACCGGCGGAGCCCGTGGCCGAGAAACCCGCGCAGGCTGCTTCTGCGCCAGCCGCTTCCGCGCCAGCGACACAAACGCCTCCTGCCGAAGCCGCGGCTCCCGCGACGGGTACCTTGCATGTCGATCTGCCGGCCGAGGGGGCGATCAGCCTCGCCGGTTTCGGTCCGGCGAAATTCGGCGCGAGCGCCGAGGAAGTGCGCATGGCCTGGGGCGGCGATCTGGGCGATGCCAAGCCTTCCGAGCCGGGTGGTTGCTACTACCTGATTCCCGCGACACAGCCGAAACGGGGCTACAAGATCGCCTTCATGATCGAGGGCGACAAATTCGTGCGCCTCGACGTGGCGTCCGACGAGATCGTCGCGCCCGGCGGCGGCAAGATCGGCATGGACGAAGCCGGGTTGCAGAAGCTGTACCGCGGCGCATTGCAGTCGATGCCCCACAAATACGTCGAAGGCGGGCACTACCTCTCGGTCGCCGCCAGCGGAGTGGCGCCGAGCAAGCTGGTGTTCGAAACCGATGCCAATGGCAAGGCCACCGAATGGCGCATCGGGCTGACGCCGCAGGTCGATTACGTCGAAGGCTGCTCCTGATCCACTGTGCCGCGACGGTTGCGGCCGGCACGGTGCTGGCCGTTCCTGCGGCGCTGCGCATAGAATCGCCGGAACCGCCGGGGAGGGACTTGCGATGGCAGAGGCTTGGGGCTTTTTCGTGCTGGGACTGGTGCTGCTGGCGCTGGGTGGCGATTCCATTGTCAAGGGCGCGTCGGGGTTGGCGCAAAAGCTGGGCGCGTCGCCGTTCGTCGCCGGCCTGCTGCTGGTCGCCTTCGGCACCTCGTTGCCGGAACTGTTCGTCAATGCCTATGCCGTCGTGCACGGGCAGGCCGAGCTGGCGCTGGGCAACGCCATCGGCAGCAACGTCGCCAATCTCGGCCTGACCCTGGGCCTGGCGGCGCTGGCCGCGCCGCTGTTGGCGCACATGCGCCTGCTGTCGCCGCTGCAAGTGTTGCTGGCGGTGGCGACGTTCGCGTTGATCGCGTTCTCGCTGGATGGGGCGATCGGCCGCATCGAAGGCATCGTGCTGCTGCTGGGTTTCGTCGCCATGCTGGCCTTCCTGCTGGCGCGCGCGCGCGGCGAGAGCGCCGAGGTGCAGCGAGGCATGGAGGCGTTCGCCGCGACGCGCACGGTGTTGTGGCTGAACCTGCTGCGCTTCGCCATCGCCGCCGCGTTCCTGTACTACGGCGCGAAGTTCGTCGTGCAGGCCGCACCGCAG
>DASRYD010000399.1:0-5800 GCA_035653955.1 Pseudoxanthomonas sp. | reverse complement strand
GCCGAAGGCTGCGGCGTCGAAGCCGCCCGTCGCGACGTCGCAGCCGGGATTGGTGCAGAAGTCGCCGGTGCGTTCCGGCCAGCAGTTGTACGCCGAAAACCGCGACCTGACCGCGCTCAGTTCGGTCGGCGCCGGCGCCGAAGTCATCGCCGACGGTTCCATCCACATCTACGGCCCGCTTCGCGGACGCGCCCTGGCCGGCGCGCAAGGCAACACCGACGCGCGGATCTTCTGCCGCGAATTCCGCGCCGAACTGGTCGCCATCGCCGGCCACTACATGGTGCTGGACGAAGTGCCGAAGGAACTGCACGGCAAGCCGGTGCAGGTGTGGCTGGAGAAGGACCAGCTGAAGATCGCCTTGCAGGAATGAGTACCGACCCCGCGCGCGAAGTCCACCTCGATCCGACCCAGGCACAGGGCCGGGAGTTCTTCTCGCGCGGCATCGAGGGCGAGGTGGTCATGCTGAACTTGCTGCGCTTCCGCAAAGCCGCCGATTACTCGGCGTTCCCGGCGCTGGCGCCGGAAACCCCGGTCTCCGGCGAAGAAGCCTATCGTCGTTACATGGCGCATACGCTGCCCTACCTGCGACAGAGTGGCGGCGAGATCCTGTTCTACGGCAAAGGCGGTCCCTTCCTGGTCGGCCCCGATCACGAGCGCTGGGATGCCGCGATGCTGGTGCGCCAGTCCAGCCCGGCTTCCTTCCTGCAATTCGCATCCAACCCGCAATATCTGGCCGGGATCGGCCACCGCACCGCCGCACTGGAAGATTCGCGGCTGCTGCCCCTCATCGAAGGCGACGGCGAGACCGCTGCGCCCATACAACCAACGAAAGCATCACCGAAGGAGAACCGCATTGACTGAAATCATCGTCGTCACGTCCGGCAAGGGCGGCGTGGGCAAGACCACCACCAGCGCCAGCATCGCCTGCGGCCTGGCCCGCCGCGGCAAGAAGGTCGCGGTCATCGACTTCGACGTCGGCCTGCGCAACCTCGACCTGATCATGGGTTGCGAGCGCCGCGTGGTCTACGACTTCGTCAACGTCACCCAGGGCGAAGCCACGCTGAAGCAGGCCCTGATCAAGGACAAGCGCTTCGATACCCTGTTCATCCTCGCCGCCTCGCAGACGCGCGACAAGGATGCGCTGACCAAGGAAGGCGTGGAGAAGGTGCTCAAGGACCTGGCCGCCGACGATTTCGACTACGTGGTCTGCGATTCGCCGGCCGGCATCGAGAAAGGCGCCTACCTGGCGATGTACTTCGCCGACCAGGCGGTGGTCGTGGTCAACCCGGAAGTGTCGTCGGTGCGCGACTCCGACCGCATCCTCGGCCTGCTCGACTCCAAGACCCGCCGCGCCGAGAACGGCGAGAACCTCAAGGCCAACCTGCTGCTGACCCGCTACAACCCGACGCGCGTCGAGGGCGGCGAGATGCTCAGCATCAAGGACGTCGAGGAAGTGCTGGGCTTGAAGACGATCGGCGTCATCCCCGAATCCGGCGACGTGCTCAACGCGTCGAACAAAGGCGAGCCGGTGATCCTCGACCTGGAATCCCCGGCCGGCCAGGCCTACGACGATACCGTCGCGCGCCTGCTGGGCGAAGACAGGGCGATGCGCTTCACCACCGCGGAGAAGAAAGGCTTCTTCAGCAAGTTGTTCGGAGCTTGAACATGGGCCTGTTCGATTTCCTGAAGGCGAAGAAGAACACCGCCGAAACCGCGAAGAGCCGCCTGCAGATCATCATTGCGCAAGAGCGCACTTCGCGCGGCGCGCCCGACTACCTGCCGCTGTTGCGCCGCGAACTGCTGGAAGTGATCAAGAAGTACGTCAACGTCGACGCCGACGCGGTCAAGGTCGACCTGATGAAGGACGGCGACCACGACGTGCTCGACATTTCGGTCGCGCTGCCGGAAGGCCCGGCCTGACGCTTCCGTGGGAGCGGGCCCTGCCCGCGATGCTTCCTGCCGCGTCCTGGTCGCTGGTCGGAGAGCATCGCGGGCAGGGACCGGTCCCGCGGTTTCATGTATGAACGCGCAGATCGCCGCCGTCGAACCCGAAGTCCTGCGCCTGCGCGACCTGGATTTCGCCGCCGTGGCCACGCTGCTCGCACGCCATGGGCTGGAACTGCACCGTGTCGGCGACGGCGCGCCGATTCCCGGCAGTTTCTGGGGCGAACCCGAGGCTGGCGTCATCGCCCACCGCGTGTACGCGCGCGCCGACACGCCAATCCACTCGCTGCTGCACGAAGCGGGCCACCTGATCGTGCTGCCGCCGGAACGACGCGCGGCGGTGCATACCGACGCCACGGATTCGGTGATCGAGGAAGACGCCACCTGCTGCCTGCAGATCATCCTCGCCGACGAACTGCCCGGCGTCGGCCGTGCGCGGCTGATGGCGGACATGGATGCGTGGGGCTACACGTTCCGCCTCGGCTCCACGCAGGCCTGGTTCGAACGCGATGCCGAGGACGCGAAGGCCTGGCTGGCCGAACGGAACCTGCCCGCCGCTTGATGCGACGAAGCCGTTCCGCGTTGCGGCGCCCCTTGCGGCAACCTGCCGCGCGCACTAGCCTGCCGCTTCCGCATACGTCGCACGAGGCTCGCCCGTGAATTCACGCCACCTGCTGCTCGCCCTCGCCGTCGCTGCCGGCCTCGTCGCGCTGTCCGCCTGCAAGAAGGAACAGCCGGCGGAAACCGCCGGCGTGCCGGCGCCGCCGCAAGGCGAGACCGCCGACGAGTTCATCGCCCGGGTCAACGACGAATACCGCGACCTGTACGCCGAACTCAGCTCGGCGCAGTGGCTGTCGCAGACCTACATCAACGGCGACACCGAACTGATCGGGGCCAAGGCCAACGAGCGTTTCCTGACCCGGCTCAACGGCTGGATCGCCCAGTCCGCGCGTTTCGAAGGCAAACCGATGAAGCCGGAAACCGCACGCGCCATCAAGCTGCTCAAGCTGATGAGCGACAAGCCCGCGCCGAAGGACCCGAAGAAACTGGCCGAACTGACCGAAATCGCCGTGCGCATGGACGGCATGTACGGCGCCGGCAAATACTGCACCGGCGAAGGCGAGGCGAAACAGTGCCGCGACATCGGCCAGCTCTCCAAGGTACTGGCCAGCAGCCGCGACTACGACCAGCAACTCGACGCATGGCAAGGCTGGCACACCATTTCGGTGCCGATGCGCAACGACTACAAGCGTTTCGTCGAACTGGTCAACGAGGGCGCGAAGGACATGGGCTTCGCCGACGCCGGTGAAGTGTGGCGCAGCGGCTACGACATGAGCCCGGCCGAGATCGCCACCGAAACCGACCGCCTGTGGGGTCAGGTCAAGCCGCTGTACGAACAGCTGCATTGCTACGCGCGCACGCAACTGGAAAAACAGTACGGCGCGCGCGGCCAGGTCGAAGGCGGCATGCTGCCCGCGCACCTGCTCGGCAACCTGTGGCAGCAGGATTGGGGCAACCTGTGGGACCTGCTGCAACCCTATCCCGATGCCGGCAGCCTCGACATCACCGAAGCGCTGCAGAGGCAATACCAGGCGGACCTGCAGAAGGAACTGGCCAAGGCGGGCGCCGATGCGGACGTGGGCAAGAAGTTCGAAGCCGAACGCGCGGCCGACCTGGACGTGGCCAGGCAGATGACCGAGCGCGCGCAGGATTTCTACACGTCCCTGGGCATGCCGAAGCTGCCGCAGGGTTATTGGGAAAAGACCCAGTTCATCCAGCCGCAGGACCGCGACGTGGTCTGCCACGCCAGCGCCTGGGACATGAACATGGCCGGCGACGTGCGCACCAAGATGTGCATCCAGCCGAACGAGGAAGACTTCACCACCATCTACCACGAACTGGGCCACGTCTATTACTACCTGGCCTACAACAAGCTGCCGCCGTTGTTCCAGGGCGGCGCCAACGACGGCTTCCACGAAGCCATCGGCGACACCATCGTGCTGGCGATGACGCCGCAATACCTGCATTCGGTCGGCCTGGTCGGCGAGCAGCAGCAAAGCAACGAGGCGCTGATCAACGCGCAGATGCGCATGGCGCTGGCGAAGGTGTCGTTCCTGCCGTTCGGCCTGATGATCGACCGCTGGCGCTGGGGCGTGTTCGACGGCTCGATCAAGCCAGACCACTACAACCAGGCCTGGTGGCAATTGAAAGCGAAGTACCAGGGGGTGGCGCCCGCCACGCCGCGCGGCGAGGAATTCTTCGATCCGGGCGCGAAGTACCACGTACCCGGCAACACGCCGTACACCCGCTATTTCCTCTCCCACATCCTGCAGTTCCAGTTCTACAAGGGCCTGTGCAGCGCCGCCGGCCAGAAGGGCCCGCTGTACGACTGCACCTTCTACGGCAACAAGGCGGCAGGACAGAAGTTCTGGGCGATGCTGGAGAAAGGTTCCAGCCAGCCATGGCAGCCGACGCTGAAGGAATTGACCGGCAGCGACAAGCTCGATGCCGCGCCGCTGCTGGAATACTTCGCCCCGCTGCAAACGTGGCTGAAGAAGGAAAACGAAGGCAAGCAATGCGGCTGGCAGGCGCCGGCGGACAAGGCTGCCGCCAAGCAAGGTTGATCGGGAAGGCCGGCGCAAGCCGGCCTTCTTTCCGTCCACGCTATCGCGCGATACTGCCGGAATGCACAACGACCTCGCCCCGCAGCCACCCGCAACCGCCACCGCCCTGCCCGCGCGCCATTACGTCGATGCGGCCATGGCCGCGATCGACCGGCGAACGATCTTCGACCGCGCCTGGCAACTGATCGCGCACGTGTCGCAACTGCGCGAACCGGGCGACCACGCCATCGCCGATCTCGCGGGCTTGCCGGTGATCGCGGTGCGCGGCGCCGACGGCGACATCCGCGTCTTCCACAACGTCTGCCGGCACCGCGCCGGCCCGTTGGCGCAATGCGACGGACTGGCGGCGAAGGCGTTGCGCTGCCGCTACCACGGCTGGACCTACACGCTGGAAGGCCAGCTGCGTTCGGCGCCGGAGATGAAGGACGCGCAGGACTTCGACGTCTCCGACATCCGCCTGCCGCAACTTGCGGCGAAGGTGTGGCAGGGACTGGTGTTCGCCGCCGTCGACGAAGCGCAGGCGCCTGCCTTCGACGAGTTCGTCGAAGGCATCGACGCGCGCCTCGGCGCCGACCGCGGCCTGGAGCGATACGGCAACCACCATCGGGCGAGCTACGACATCGCCTGCAACTGGAAGGTCTACGTCGACAACTACCTCGAGGGCTACCACGTCCCGCACGTGCATCCCGGCCTGAACCGGCTGCTCGACTACCGCAGCTACCGCACCGAGCTGGCGCGCTGGCATTCGCTGCAATGGAGCCCTTTGGAAAGCGACGATTCGCTGTACGGCAACGGCGACGCGCTGTACTACTGGCTGTGGCCGAACGCGATGCTCAACATCCTGCCCGGTCGCCTGCAGACCAACCGCGTGGTGCCGCTGGGCGTGGACCGTTGCCGGGTGATCTTCGACAGCTATTACGACCTCGCCGGCGACGACGCGAAACGCGAAGCCGACCTCGCCTTCAGCGACGAAGTGCAGCACGAGGATCTGGGCATCTGCGAGGACGTGCAGCGCGGCTTCGCTTCCGGCAGCTACGTGCCTGGCCGCTTGAACCCGTTGCGCGAAACCGGCGTGCACCATTTCCACGAATTGCTGCGCGCGGCCTACCGCGCCGACGCGGGCGCATGAGCCACGCCCGCCCGCTGGGCCTGTGGGCGGCGATCGCGCTGGTAGTCGGCAACATGATCGGCAGCGGCGTGTTCCTGTTGCCGGCGTCGCTGGCGCCGTACGG
>DASRYD010000398.1:0-2739 GCA_035653955.1 Pseudoxanthomonas sp. | reverse complement strand
ATGCTTTTGGATAGTGGAGGAAAGGCATTCGCGGCCAAGGCCGCTCCCACAAGCGCATTACGCGTCGCGGTTGTGCCGGCGCATGACCCGTTGTTTTTCGCGCTGCCAGTCGCGCTCCTTGCTGGCTTCGCGCTTGTCGTGGGCCTGCTTGCCCTTGGCCAGCGCCAGTTCCGCCTTGACCTTGCTGCCTTTCCAGTACAGCGCGGTGGGGATCAGCGTGTAGCCGTCGCGTTCGACTTTTCCGACCAGCACGTCGATCTCGCGTTTGTGCAGCAGCAGCTTGCGGGTGCGGCGATCGTCGGCAACGACGTGGGTGGAGGCCTGGATCAACGGGGTGATCTGCGCACCGAACAGGAAAATCTCGCCCTTGCGCACCACGGCGTAGCTTTCGCCGATGTTGGCGCGGCCGGCGCGGATGGCCTTCAGCTCCCAGCCTTGCAGGGCCATGCCGGCCTCGTAGCGTTGCTCGAGGTGGTAGTCGTGGCGCGCGCGCTTGTTCAGCGCGATCGTCCCGGTGCCGTTTGTTTTATCCTTGTCCGACTTCTTGGCCATGCGGGCATTGTCGCATAGCAGGCAGGCGCCCCCGGAAGCCGCGAACCCAGGCACACAGCAAGAAATCCCGCATGCAATCCATCCGCCGCAGCGCCCTGGTCGAACACTCCGCGGCGCGCATGTTCGATTTGGTCAACGACGTGGCCGCGTACCCGCGTCGCTTCGACTGGTGCGAAAGCGCGGAGATCGTCGAGTCGTCGGAAGACCGGCTGGTCGCGCGGCTGGACCTGGGCCTGGGCTCCCTGCGTACCTGGTTCACCACCGAAAACCGCCTGGAACGCCCGCATCGCATCGAAATGAACTTGCGCGATGGTCCGTTCCGCAAGCTGCACGGGCGCTGGGACTTCCATGCGCTGGACGAATCCGCCTGCAAGGTCACCCTGACCCTGGAATTCGAGCCGACCAACCGTTTGCTGGGGCCGGCATTCGCGCTGGGCTTCCAGGGGCTGGCCGATCGCATGGTCGACGACTTCGTCCGCGTCGCCGACGGCGGGCACCGGTGAAGATAAAAGTGATCCAGGCGTGGCCCGGGCGGTTCGAAACCACAATGGTCGAATTGCCCGAAGGAGCGACGATTGCCGATGCGGTTACGGCGGCAAGGCCAGCCGCCATGGAAGCGATTGCCGGTTACGCTGTGTTCGGCGTGCTGGCCGAGGCGGCGACGCCACTGCGCGATGGCGATCGCGTCGAACTGTTGCGGGCCTTGCGGGTGGATCCGAAGGAAGCGCGCCGGCGGCGCGCCCGAAAGCCCGGGGAATGAACGGGCGGCCTTACTGGCCGCGCTTGTTCTTGTCCTTGTCCTTGGCCAGATTGTTGCCGAAACGGCGGTTGGCATTCGATGCCAATTCGAGGTCCTGTTCCGGGAAGTACTCGCCTTCCCACTTCACCAGCGTATCGTTCTCGAAGTACACGGTCAGGTTCTTGACCTCGGTCTTGCCGACCCGCTTGACCCGTTCGCTGGCGGTGTAATCCCAGCGCTGCGCATGGAAAGGATCGGCGATCGACGGCGAACCCAGCAGCGCCAGCACCTGCTGCTTGCTCTGGCCCGCGGCGAGCTGGTCGACCGCGCTCTTCTCGATCAGGTTGCCCTGGTAGATCGGCTGCCGGTACAGGATGCCGCAGCCGGCGGTGGCGAAAGCGACGACGGAGATCAGCAGGGCGTTGCGCAGGATCGGATGCATGCGGATGACAGGGGTGAATGACCCCGCGATGATACACTCCCGGCCTTCGCCGCAACCCCGTACAGGCAGCTGGCGCTAAACCGCCAATGAACGGAGCAGACGATGGAATCTCAGGAATTACGCAAGGCCGGGTTGAAGGTCACGCACCCGCGGATGCGCATCCTGGAATTGCTGGAAAACAGCAAGCCCCGGCACATGACCGCCGAGGACATCTACCGGCACCTGCTGGGGCACGGCGACGAGATCGGCCTGGCCACGGTATACCGGGTGCTGACCCAGTTCGAGGCCGCGGGACTGGTGCTGAAGCACAACTTCGAGGGCGGCCAGGCGGTGTACGAACTGGACCGCGGCGAACACCACGACCACATGGTCGACATCGACACCGGCAAGGTGATCGAGTTCTCCAGCGATGAAATCGAAGCCCTGCAGCGCAAGATCGCCGCGCAGCACGGCTACGAGATCGAAGAGCACGCGCTGGTGCTGTACGTGCGCAAGAAGCGCTGAGGTTTTGTAGGAGCGGGCCCTGCCCGCTCCCACGGATTGCGGTCAATCCACGTCGGCCAGCAGGCGCTTCGCCGCCGCGCGCGCTTCCTTGCTGACTTCGACGCCACCAAGCATCCGCGCCAATTCCTCTTCGCGCTGCTTCGGCGACAGCGCTTCGACAGCGCTCTGGGTCATGCCTTCGACCGGGGCCTTGCTGACCCGGTAATGCGCATGGCCTTGCGCCGCGACCTGCGGCAGGTGGGTCACGCACAGCACCTGGCGCTGCGAGCCCAGTGCGCGCAATTTCTGTCCGACGATCTCGGCGACCGCGCCGCCGATGCCCGAATCGACTTCGTCGAACACCATTGTCGCCACCGCGTCCGAACCCAGCGCGGCGACTTCGATCGCCAGCGACACGCGCGACAATTCGCCGCCGGAGGCGACCTTGCGCAGCGGTCGCGGCGGTTGTCCCGCGTTCGCGGCGACGAGGAATTCCACGCGTTCGGCACCGTTCGGATCGGGA
>DASRYD010000397.1:0-5642 GCA_035653955.1 Pseudoxanthomonas sp. | reverse complement strand
GGTTGCGCCCGACCGCCCCGGCCTGCTGGCCGATGTGGCGCAGGTGCTGCGCGCGCAAAGCCTGCGCGTGCACGATGCGCGCATCGCCACCTTCGGCGAACGCGCGGAAGACCTGCTGCAGATCACCGACGAATCCGATCGTCCGCTGGCCGCGCCGGCGCAGGAAGCGCTGCGCGAAGCGCTTTACGCCGGCCTGAAGACCGAAACCTGAGCAAGACAACCCCCAAGGAACCCCTATGTCCGTTGCCACCCCCATCGACGAACTCAAGTCCACCATCGAAAGCGCGTTCGAACGCCGCGCCGAGCTGACTCCGGTAGAAATCGAAGGTTCGACACGGGACGCGGTCGAGCGTGCGATCTCAGGCCTCGAAGCCGGCGCGTTGCGGGTCGCCGAACCGGATGGGCAGGGCGGCTGGAAGGTCAACGAATGGCTGAAGAAGGCGGTGTTGCTGTATTTCCGCGTCAACGAAATGCAACTGGTCGACGCGCAGCCGGCCCCGTTCTGGGACAAGGTCGAGGCGCGTTTCGCCGGTTTCGACGAAGCGAAGTTCCGTGCCGCAGGCGTGCGCGTGGTGCCCGGCGCGGTCGCGCGCCGCGGCAGTTATCTCGGCCGCGATGTGGTGCTGATGCCGAGTTTCGTCAACATCGGCGCCCATGTCGGCGAAGGCACGATGGTCGATACCTGGGCCACGGTCGGCAGCTGCGCCCAGATCGGCAAGCATTGCCACCTGTCCGGCGGCGTCGGCATCGGCGGCGTGCTGGAGCCGTTGCAGGCTTCGCCGACGATCATCGAGGATCATTGCTTCATCGGCGCGCGTTCGGAAGTGGTCGAAGGCGTCGTCGTCGGCCACCACAGCGTGATCGGCATGGGCGTGTTCCTCGGCCAGAGCACGCGCATCTACAACCGCGCCACCGGCGAGGTCTCCTATGGCTACGTACCGCCGGGCAGCGTGGTCGTGTCGGGCCAGCTGCCGTCGGCCGATGGCAAGTACTCGCTGTATTGCGCGGTCATCGTCAAGCAGGTCGACGAGAAGACCCGCGGCAAGACCTCGGTCAACGACCTGCTGCGCGGGTTGGCGGACTGACGCCGTTCCATTCCCTGTTCCGTCGACACAGGGCCGCTGGGCATTCGGGGACTTCACGATGCGATCGGGCAAATTGATGCTCTGGCTGGCGATGCTGTCTGCGCCGGTATCGCTGCAGGCGGAGGACGGGACGGGGCAGCGCGCAGGAAACCCGGTGCTGCCGGGGTGGTATGCCGATCCCGAGGCGACCATATTCGGTAAGCAATACTGGATATTTCCGACCACCTCGGCGCGTTACGAGGAGCAGACCGGGTTCGATGCGTTCTCTTCGCCGGATCTGGTGCGCTGGACCCGTCATGCGCGTGTCTTGTCGACCGATTCCGTCACCTGGGCGCGCAAGGCGATGTGGGCGCCGTCGGTGGTGGAGAAAGGCGGGAAATACTATTTCTTCTTTTCCGCCAACGATATCCAGAACGACGGCGAACTCGGCGGTATCGGCGTGGCCGTGGCGGAGCGCCCGCAAGGGCCTTACCGCGACTTGCTGGGCAAACCGCTGATCGGCAAGTTCCACAATGGCGCGCAACCGATCGACCAGTTCGTGTTCCAGGATGACGATGGCGCCTGGTACCTGGTCTACGGAGGCTGGAAGCACGCCAACATCGCGAGGCTCAAGGACGATTTCACGGGCATCGAACCCATGGACGACGGCGCCATGTTCAGGGAAATCACTCCCGCGCCCGAGTACGTGGAAGGTCCGGTGATGTTCAAGCGCGACGGACGGTACTATTTCATGTGGTCGGAAGGAGGTTGGGGCGGTCCGGATTACTCGGTGGCCTATGCCATCGGGGACCGGCCCACCGGGCCGTTCCGGCGGATCGGCAAGGTATTGCAGCAGGACCCGCGGATCGCGACGGGCGCCGGGCATCATTCGGTCATCCGTGCGCCGGACGACAATTGGTACATCGTCTACCATCGGCGCCCGCTGGGCGACGCGGATCGCAATCACCGGGTTACTTCGATCGAGCGCATGTATTTCGATGCGCAGGGCCGTATCCTGCCGGTAAAGCTCACCCGCGAAGGCGTTCCGGCTCATCCGTTGCGCTGACGTCTCCCATTTTTCATCACGGAATTCGCATGGCCGCGACGTTGTACGGACTGAAGAACTGCGACACCTGCAAGAAGGCCATGAAGTGGCTCGACCGGTTCGGCGTGGCGTACGCCTTCGTCGATTACCGCGACGACCGGCAGTCGCCGGAGACGCTGAAGGACTGGGCGGGAAAGGCCGGAGGTTGGGACGCGTTGATCAACAAGTCCTCGACTACCTGGAGGCAGTTGCCGGAAATGCGCAAGTCGCCGGGCTCCGAGGCCGAATGGAAGCTGTTGCTGAAGGAATACCCGCAGCTGATGCGGCGGCCGGTGGTGATCATGGACGACAACGGCTTTTCACAAGGCTTCAGCGACAATGGCTTCAAGAAGCTGTTCGGAGTCGGCAAGTGAGCGATGTCGTCGAGCTGTCCAGTGAACTGATCCGCCGCCATTCGGTGACGCCGGACGATGCCGGTTGCCAACAGGTGCTGGCGACGCGGTTGGCGTCCGCCGGTTTCCATTGCGAACACCTGCGCTACGGCGAAGTCGACAACCTCTGGGCCACGCATGGCAGCGGCGCGCCGGTGCTGGTGCTGCTCGGCCACACCGACGTGGTGCCGCCGGGCCCGTTGGACGCGTGGAGCAGCGATCCGTTCATCCCGACCGTGCGCGACGGCGTGCTGTACGGCCGCGGCGCCGCCGACATGAAGTGCAGCGTTGCCGCGTGCACCATCGCGCTGGAGCGTTTCGTGGACGCTCATCCGGATCACCCGGGCACGGTGGCCCTGCTGGTCACGTCCGATGAAGAGGGCGACGCGCTCGACGGGGTGAAGCTGGTCGCCGATACCTTCCGCCAGCGCGGCCAGCGCATCGACTGGTGCATCACCGGCGAGCCCTCGTCGAAGGAAAGACTCGGCGACCTGCTGCGCGTCGGCCGTCGCGGCACGCTGACGGGCACGCTGCGCGTGCGCGGGGTGCAGGGCCACGTCGCCTATCCGCACAAGGCGCTGAACCCGATCCACAAGGCGTTGCCTGCGCTGGACGAACTGGCTGCGCGCCGATGGGACCAGGGTTACGAAACCTTCCCGCCGACCAGCCTGCAGATTTCCAACATCCACGCCGGTACCGGCGCCAGCAATGTGATCCCCGGAGAACTGTCGCTGGTTTTCAACCTGCGTTTCAATCCGAGCTGGACCGCGGAGAGGCTGGAACAGGAAATCGAAGGCATCCTGGGCAAACACGGCCTCGACTACGACCTGCACTGGCACCGCGGCGGCGAGCCGTTCTACACGCCCGAAGGCCACCTGCGCGCCACCGCGCGCCAGGTGCTGGGCGAATTCGCCGGCGCCCCGCCGGAGGAAAGCACCGCCGGCGGCACCTCGGATGCGCGTTTCATCGCGCCGCTGGGCGCGCAGTGCATCGAGGTCGGCCCGGTCAACGCCAGCATCCACAAGGTCGACGAGAACATCGACGTGGCCGAACTGGAGGCGTTGCCCGCGCTGTACCAGGCCCTGATCGAACGGTTGCTGGCGTAACGGTTGCGCCGCGCCCCGGTCCGGGTTAGCTTTGCTTCGATGCATAAGTTCCTCGCCACCGCGAACGCCAATAACCGCAATAACCTGCGCGCGAACCATCGTGCGCGGCCGATGCGGGGCCGCGACTAGGCGAGAAACACCAGCCGAACAACCGAAACCCGCATCGAGAGATGCGGGTTTTTTGTTTTCCGCAAGCGCGGTCCCTCCGCAAAAGCCCGGCCATCCCTGGCCGGGGATTCAACAAACCAGGAGCTTCCCCCATGTGTTCCATTTTCGGCATTTTCGGCCTGCAACCGGGCGACGACCTGCAGGTCCTGCGCCAGCAATCGCTGGAGCATTCGCAACGCCAGCGCCATCGCGGTCCCGATTGGAGCGGCGTGCATCTGGACGAGGGGGCGATCCTGGTCCACGAGCGTCTGGCCATCGTCGATCCGGCCGGCGGCTCGCAGCCGTTGCTTTCCGAAGACGGGCAACTGGTGCTGGCGGTCAACGGCGAGATCTACAACCATGTGGCGCTGAAGGCCGAACTGAAGCGGGCGTACGCATTCCAGACCGGTTCGGATTGCGAAGTGATCAACGCGCTGTACCGTGAAGACGAACCGGCTTCGTTCCTCAACCGTCTCAACGGCATCTTCGCCTTCGCCCTGTGGGACAAGTCGAAGGGCCGGGCGATCGTCGCCCGCGACCCGATCGGGGTGTGCCCGCTGTACTGGGGCCACGATCGCGAAGGCCGCCTGCGCGTGGCTTCGGAAATGAAGTCGCTGGCCGACACCTGCGCCGACGTGGCCCAGTTCCCGCCGGGCCATTGGTACGACACCTCAACCGGCGAACTGAAGAAATACTACGAACGCCCGTGGCGCGATTACGAGGCGGTCGAAGGCGTCGAAGTGCCGCTGCAGGAACTGCGCGAAGCCTTCGAGGCGGCCGTGCACCGGCAATTGATGACCGACGTGCCCTACGGCGTGCTGCTGTCGGGCGGCCTGGATTCGTCGCTGGTCGCCGCGGTAGCGGCACGCTATGCGCGGCATCGCATCGAGGACGGCGACAAGACCGAGGCCTGGTGGCCGCGCCTGCACTCGTTCGCCATCGGCTTGAAAGGTTCGCCTGATCTCGCCGCGGCCGAGGTCGCCGCCGAGATGCTGGGCACCGTGCACCACGGTTTCGAATACACCTTCGACGAAGGCCTCGATGCGCTGCCGGAAGTGATCCGCCACATCGAAACCTACGACGTGACCACGATCCGCGCATCCACGCCGATGTTCCTGCTCGCCAGGCGGATCAAGGCGATGGGCGTGAAGATGGTGCTGTCGGGCGAAGGCAGCGACGAGATCTTCGGCGGCTACCTGTACTTCCACAAGGCGCCGAACGCGCGCGAATTCCACGAAGAGCTGATCCGCAAGCTCGACGCGCTGTACAACTACGACTGCCTGCGCGCCAACAAGTCGATGATGGCCTGGGGCGTGGAGCCGCGCGTGCCGTTCCTGGACCGCGAGTTCCTCGACGTGGCGATGCGCATGGACGCGAAGTTCAAAATGATCGATAAGAGCCGGGCCGACAAGTCCCGCGGCGACGCGCAGCGGATGGAGAAGGGCGTGCTGCGCGCGGCGTTCGACGGCTACCTGCCGGATTCGATCCTGTGGCGGCAGAAGGAGCAGTTCAGCGACGGCGTCGGCTACGGCTGGATCGACGGGCTGAAGGCGCACGCCGAAAAGCAGGTCAGCGACCGCGAACTGGCCGCCGCCGGCAAGCGCTTCCCGGTCAACCCGCCGCAGACCAAGGAGGCGTACTACTACCGCAGCCTGTTCGAACGCTTCTATCCATCGCCGGCGGCGGCGGAAACCGTGCCCGGCGGCAAGTCCATCGCCTGTTCGTCGCCGGCGGCCATCGCCTGGGACGCCAGCTTCGCCAGGATGGCCGATCCGTCCGGTCGCGCGGTGGCGGGCGTGCACAACGAGGCGGTGGCGGCCTTCTGATTTTCCCCTCTCCCGTACAGGGA
>DASRYD010000396.1:0-5493 GCA_035653955.1 Pseudoxanthomonas sp. | reverse complement strand
TTCGGTGGCGTCGATGCCGCCGTCGTCGCCGGCTCGCTTGAGGGTGTCGCGCACCGGCGCGGCGAGGATCGCACCGACCGGATCGTTGCGGCCGCGCTCCAGCAATTGCGAAAGGTCGTGCAGGCAGAGGTTGGGGCGTGCCGCATCGTGGACCAGCACGAAATCGTCGGCGCGCACGCTGTCCGGCAACGCATCGAGGCCTGCCAGCACCGAGGCGGCGCGGCTGGCGCCTCCGGTGCAGGTACGGATCGGCTTGCCGGCGAATTCGGTCCATCCCGGCCAATCCGCATCGTTCTCGCCGATCGCCACGACCACGCCTTCGACCGCGGCGTGCGCGGTCAGTCCGGCCAGCGTGTACGCGATCAACGGCCTGCCATCGACTTCGAGGTATTGCTTGGGAACAGCGCCGCCGAAGCGCGTGCCGCGTCCGGCCGCCGGCACCACGGCCCAGATGCCGCGCATCAGGGCTTCTGCTCCGCCGCGCCGGCGTCGGTTCCCGCACCGGCTTCGTCGACGGGTTGCGGCGCCCCGGGCGATTCGACCACGCGGTAGAACTTTTCGCCCGGCTTGATCATGCCCAGCTCGCTGCGTGCGCGTTCCTCCGCCGCCGCTTCGCCGGATTTGAGGTCCTCGACTTCGGCGGCCAGTTCGGCGTTGCGGTCGCGCAAGCCTTCGTTGGCGCGCTTCTGGGCTGCGACCTGCTTTTCCAGCGCGACCACTTCGCCCGAACTGCCGCGGCCGAACCAGAAGTGGTATTGCAGGAAGGCCAGGAGCCCCAGCAATACCAGCAACAGCCAGCGCGCCGCCCGCACGTTCAGCGCTTCAGCGAGACGAAGGCGTTGCGACCGGCGTAGCGGGCGGCGGCGCCGAGTTGTTCCTCGATGCGCAGCAACTGGTTGTACTTGGCCACGCGATCGCTGCGGCACAGCGAGCCGGTCTTGATCTGGGTAGCGGTGGTGGCAACGGAAATGTCGGCGATGGTGGTGTCCTCGGTCTCGCCGGAACGATGCGAAACGATGGCCGCATAGCCCGCGTGGTCGGCCATGGCGATGGCCTCCAGCGTTTCGGTCAGCGTACCGATCTGGTTGACCTTGATCAGGATCGCGTTGGCGGTACCGGATTCGATGCCTTCCTTGAAGATCTTCGGATTGGTCACGAACAAGTCGTCGCCGACCAATTGCACCTTCTTGCCGACGCGATCGGTCAGCAACTTCCAGCCGGTCCAGTCGTCCTCGGCCATGCCGTCCTCGATGGTGATGATCGGGTACTGCGCGGCCCAGTCGGCGAGGAAGTCGACGAATTGCTCGCTGGTCAGGCGCTTGTTTTCGCCGACCAGGTTGTACTTGCCGTTTTCGTGGAATTCGGACGAAGCCACGTCCAGGCCCAGCAGCACGTCCTCGCCAGCGGTGTAGCCGGCCCTGCCGATGGCTTCGAGGATGGTGTCCAGCGCTTCCACGTTGCTGCGGAAATCCGGAGCAAAACCGCCTTCGTCGCCGACTGCGGTGCTCAGTCCGTGGCCCTTCAGCACCGACTTCAGCGCGTGGAAGATCTCGGTACCGGCGCGCAACGCTTCGGAAAACGACGCGGCGCCGACCGGCAGCACCATGAATTCCTGGAAATCGACGTTGTTGTCGGCATGCGCGCCGCCATTGATGATGTTCATCATCGGCACCGGCAGGGTCGGCTGCCAGCCGGCCGGATGCTCGCTGGTGTCGGCCAGGTAGCGCCACAATGGCTGCTTGCGCGACGCGGCCACGGCATGGGCGTTGGCCAGCGAAACCGCGAGCAGCGCGTTCGCGCCGAGGCGGCCTTTGTTCTCGGTACCGTCGAGGTCGATCATGCGGCGGTCGAGGCCTTCCTGGTCCGCGGCATCGAAGCCGTGCAACGCGTTGGCGATGGCGCCGTTGACGTTGGCCACGGCGTTCTGCACGCCCTTGCCCAGGTAGCGGGTCTTGTCGCCGTCGCGCAGCTCCACGGCTTCCTTGGTGCCGGTCGAAGCGCCGGACGGCACCGCCGCGCGGCCGAACGAACCGTCGGAGAGGGTGACCTCGGCTTCGAGGGTGGGATTGCCGCGACTGTCGAGGATTTCGCGGGCGTGGATCTTGGCGATGGCGGTCATGAGGGTCGTCAGGTCAGAGGGTGGTTTCGATGAAGCCGTTCTTCTTGGTGATGCTGTCCAGCGCCAGCAGCGTCTCCAGCAGCGCTTCCATCTTGTCCAGCGGCCACGCATTGGGCCCATCGGACAGCGCCTTGGACGGATCGGGATGGGTTTCGGCGAACAGGCCGCTTACACCCACCGCGACCGCGGCGCGGGCCAGTACCGGCACGAATTCGCGCTGGCCACCGCTGGATGTGCCCTGCCCGCCCGGCAACTGCACCGAATGGGTCGCGTCGAACACTACCGGGCAGCCGGTGTCGCGCATCACGCTGAGCGAGCGCATGTCGGACACCAGGTTGTTGTAGCCGAAACTGGCGCCGCGCTCGCAGACCAGGATGTCGTGGTTGCCGGTGGATTTGGCCTTCTCCACCACGGGCTTCATGTCCCACGGCGACAGGAACTGGCCCTTCTTGATGTTGACCGGCCTGCCGGCCGAGCAGACCTTCTTGATGAAATCGGTCTGGCGCACCAGGAACGCCGGCGTCTGCAGCACGTCGACCACCGCCGCGACCTCGTCCATCGGCGTGTACTCGTGCACGTCGGTCAGCACCGGCACACCGATCTGCTTCTTGACCTCGGCCAGGACCTTCAGTCCTTCTTCCATGCCGGGACCGCGGAAACTGGTGCCGGAAGTGCGGTTGGCCTTGTCGAAGCTGGACTTGAAGATGAAGTTCATGCCCAGCTTGCCGGTGATTTCCTTCAGCTTGCCGGCAGTGTCGATCTGCAACTGCATCGACTCGATCACGCAGGGGCCGGCGATCAGGAACAGGGGTTGGTCGAGGCCGACCTCGAATCCGCACAGTTTCATGCGCGTGCTTCCTTCAGCAGTTTGCCGCCGGCCTTCTTCTCGCGCGCCGCGCGGATGAAACCGACGAACAGTGGATGGCCTTCGCGCGGCGTGGACAGGAATTCGGGGTGCGCCTGGCAGGCCAGGTACCACGGATGCGCCGTGCGCGGCAGTTCGACCATTTCCACCAGCAGGTCGTCCATCGACTTGGCCGCAATGACCAGGCCGGCGTCTTCCAACTGGGTACGGTAGCGGTTGTTGAATTCGTAGCGGTGGCGGTGACGCTCGGCGACGATGTCCTTGCCGTACAGCTCGCGCGCCAGAGTGCCCGGCTTCAGGCGCTGTTCCTGCAGGCCGAGGCGCATGCTGCCGCCGAGGTCGGATTTCTCGTCGCGCTTCTCGACTTCGCCGGACGCGGTGCGCCACTCGGTGATCAGGCCGATCACCGGATGCGGCGACTGCTTGTCGTTCTCGGTGCTGTTGGCGCCTTCCAGCCCGGCGATGTTGCGCGCGTAATCGACCACCGCGGCCTGCATGCCGTAGCAGATGCCGAAGTACGGCACAGCGTGTTCGCGCGCGTATTTCGCCGTGAGCACCTTGCCCTCGAACCCGCGATCGCCGAAACCGCCCGGCACCAGAATGCCGTCGACATCGTGCAGCGCGGTGTCGTCGGCTTCGATGTCCTGCGATTCCAGCCACTTCAGATTGACCCGGGTGCGCTGACGCAGGCCGCCGTGCTTCAGCGCCTCGCCGACCGACTTGTACGCGTCCTGGTGGTCCACGTACTTGCCGACTACGGCGATGGTCACTTCGTCCAGCGGGTTGAGCGTGGCATCGACCGCCGCTTCCCACTCGGACAGATCGGCCGGACCGGTCACCGGCAGCTTGAAGCGGTCGACGACGATCTGGTCGAGGCCCTGTTCGTGCAATTCCAGCGGGATCTTGTACAGCACGTCGACGTCGCGCGCGGTGATGACGGCGCGCTCCGGCACGTTGGTGAACAGTGCGATCTTGCGCCGCTCGGAATCCGGCAGCGGTTGCTCGCTGCGGCACAGCAGCACATCGGGCTGGATGCCGATGGAGCGCAGTTCCTTGACCGAGTGCTGGGTCGGCTTGGTCTTCAGCTCGCCGGCAGCGGCGATGAACGGCACCAGGGTCAAGTGCATGAACATCGCCTGCTCGGCGCCGCGTTCGGTGCGGATCTGGCGGATCGCCTCGAGGAACGGCAGCGATTCGATGTCGCCGACGGTGCCGCCGATCTCGACCAGCGCCACGTCGAAGCCGGCGGTGGCCTCGTCGATGCAGCGGCGGATCTCGTCGGTGATGTGCGGAATCACCTGCACGGTGGCGCCGAGGTAGTCGCCGCGGCGTTCCTTGCGGATCACGTTCTCGTAGATGCGCCCGGTGGTGATCGAATTCTTCCGGCTCAGGCGCGTGCGCACGAAGCGCTCGTAGTGGCCCAGGTCCAGATCGGTCTCGGCGCCATCGTCGGTGACGTAGACCTCACCGTGCTGGAACGGGCTCATCGTGCCCGGATCGACGTTGATGTACGGGTCCAGCTTCATCATCGTGACCTTCAGGCCACGCGCTTCGAGTATGGACGCAAGCGAAGCGGCGGCGATGCCCTTGCCTAGCGAGGACACCACGCCGCCGGTAACGAAAATGAGGGGAGTCATGAGAGGGGCTCCGGAAAGCCGTAGTTTACCGGCTCGGCCGCATCCCGACAAAGCCTCCCCCGCGTTTACGGGAACAACCCGGGTCGCGATTGCCTTCCAGGAAAGACCAATCGCGACCCCGGGGCCGGCCCCATGAGCTCCTCGGGTTTTCGTCTGCCCGGACAGCAGAACGCCCCGACTGGCGGGGCGTTCTGGCGTTGCGATGGCGGGAAACCGGCCCGTCAGGGCTTCTTTTCCTCTTCTTCCTCTTCCTTGCCGGCCTTCTTGTCGCCCTGCTGGGCCTTGCGTTCGGCGGCGACCTTTTCGTTGGCGGCGCGGCGCTCGGCGCGCTTCTCGGCCTCGGTGCGGGTGTCCTGTTGCGGCGCCTGATCCTTCTTCTGATCGGCGCTGCCGCTGGACTGGGCGAAGGCGTACGCAGCTCCACCGATCAAGCCGACGATGGCGACCATCGCGATCAGGGTCTTCTGTTTCATGGCGCTTCTCCGATTTCCCGTTTCGCACGGGTCCGCGGCATTCTACACCCCACCCGGAGGCACGACCTGCGGGTAGCTGAACGCCCCTTCCGCCACGGAAATGAAAAAGCCGGAGATGCTTGGCATCTCCGGCCCCTAGTCCACGTCATGGCGTGGTTTTACGGCGTGGCGTCCTGCTTTTCGGCTTCGTCAGCCTTGGCCTTCTTGTGCTTGCCCTTGTGCTCGGTCTTTGCGGCATCGGCCTTGGCCTTGCCGGCGGCACTGGCATCGGCGCCGATCGTGCCGGACGACGTACTGGTCGTGGCCGACGCGTCCGTCGCACCCAGCGCCGAATTCGCCCCGGCGGTCGCGTTGCCCGACACGGCACCGACGGCCTGGTCGCTGGCGTGCTGACCGCTA
>DASRYD010000395.1:0-3210 GCA_035653955.1 Pseudoxanthomonas sp. | reverse complement strand
GGCGCGCGCCACGGGCGAGGTGGACGTGGCTCAATGCGTTCGCCAGGTTGGCGTGGGAAGCGGCCTGCAGGTGATGCTCGACGAGGGTCAGCGCCGCGCCGGCGCGCAACTCGATGAAATTGCGCAGGTGCCAGGCACGGTCGGCGCCATCCGAGGTGCCGAGGAACACCAGGTGCAGCGGTTCGCCGATCCGGACGTTTTCCTCGATCCGCAGCAACACGCCTTCATTGGCCAGCGCGGCGTTGAGGCGAGCGAAGACCTCGTCGCCACGTTCGAAACGGCGGCCGAGGAAGCGCGCCGCTTCGCTGCCTTCCGCCGCCGAGGCGGACATCGGGCGCAACTCGATGCCTTCCGCCAAGCCGTCGGTCATCGATAGTGACGGCGCGTGCACGCCATTGACGAACACCAGGCGCGGCGCCGGGATGCCGGCGAGCAATTCCGGATCGACCGTGGGCGCAGCCGAAACGGGCGCAAAACTGCGGCGTTCCAACTGGCGCAGCGAAGTGTATTTCCAGGCCTCGCTGCGCGGACCGGGCAGGCCGTCGCGCAACGCGTCGTCGAGCGCGGCGCGGCGCGTAGCGTCGCCGGAGAAAGCCGAAGCCAGCGAGTCGAGCAGGGCGCTCATCACGCTGCCTCGGTCGGAGCGATGCGGTCCTTCAGCCAGGCGTAGCCGTGGGCTTCCAGTTCCAGCGCCAGTTCCGGCCCGCCGCTTTCGACGATGCGGCCGTCGGCCAGCACATGGACCACATCCGGTTTGATGTAGTCGAGCAGGCGCTGGTAGTGGGTGACGACGAGGAAGGCGCGGTCCGGCGAACGCAGCGCGTTGACGCCGTCGGCGACGCTCTTCAGCGCGTCGATGTCGAGGCCGCTGTCGGTTTCGTCGAGGATCGCCAGCTTCGGCTCCAGCAGGGCCAGCTGGAAGATCTCGTTGCGCTTCTTCTCGCCGCCGCTGAAACCTTCGTTGACGCCGCGATGCAGCAGTTCGTCCTTCAGATGCAGCACCGCCAGCTTCTCGCGGACCAGTTTGAGGAACTGCATCGAGTCCAGTTCCGCTTCGCCGCGCGCCTTGCGCTGGGCATTGAGCGCGGCGCGCAGGAAATAGGTGTTGTTGACGCCGGGGATTTCCACCGGGTACTGGAAGGCGAGGAACACGCCGCCTGCGGCGCGTTCCTCCGGTTCCAGTTCCAGCAGGTTCCTGCCTTCGAACTCGATCGAGCCGGCGGTGACCTCGTAACCTTCGCGGCCGGCGAGGATGTTGCCCAGCGTCGACTTGCCGGCGCCGTTGGGGCCCATGATGGCGTGCACTTCGCCGGCCTCCACCCGCAGATTGAGGCCCTTGAGGATTTCCTTGCCGGCGACGCTGGCGTGGAGGTTTTCGATCTTCAACATTTCGATGTTTCCGTAGGGTGGGCCTTGGCCCACCAGCTTGATTTCGATTGCGCGATGAGGGCGGGCCCGGGCCTGCCCTACGTTGTTTATCCGACCGAGCCTTCGAGGCTCACTTCCAGCAGCTTCTTCGCTTCCACCGCGAACTCCATCGGCAGTTCGCGGAACACCTGCTTGCAGAAGCCGTCGACGATCATGCTGACCGCGTCTTCCTGGCCGATGCCGCGCGAACGGCAGTAGAACAGCTGGTCGTCGGAGATCTTCGAGGTGGTCGCCTCGTGCTCGACCGTGGCGCTGGGGTTCTTCACCTCGATATAGGGGAAGGTATGCGCGCCGCATTTCTTGCCGATCAGCAGGCTGTCGCACTGGGTGTAGTTGCGCGCGCCCTCGGCGCCGCGCTCGACCTTGACCAGGCCGCGGTAGGAGTTCTGCCCGCGCCCGGCGCTGATGCCCTTGCTGACGATCTTGCTCTTGGTGCGTTTGCCGACGTGGATCATCTTGGTGCCGGTGTCGGCCTGCTGGCGATGGTGGGTCAGCGCGACGGAGTGGAATTCGCCGGTCGAATCGTCGCCCAGCAGCACGCAGCTCGGGTATTTCCAGGTGATCGCCGAACCGGTTTCCACCTGCGTCCAGGTGACCTTGCTGCGCGCGCCGCGGCACTCGGCTCGCTTGGTGACGAAGTTGTAGATGCCGCCGACGCCATTCTCGTCGCCGGGATACCAGTTCTGCACGGTGCTGTACTTGATTTCCGCGTCGTCCAGCGCGACCAGTTCCACCACGGCCGCGTGCAACTGGTTCTCGTCGCGCATCGGCGCGGTGCAGCCTTCCAGGTAGGACACGTAGCTGCCTTCCTCGGCGACGATCAGGGTGCGCTCGAACTGGCCGGTGCCCATCGCGTTGATGCGGAAGTAGGTGCTCAGCTCCATCGGGCAGCGGACGCCTTTGGGGATGAACACGAAGCTGCCGTCGGAGAACACCGCCGAATTCAGCGCGGCGAAGTAATTGTCGCCGGTCGGTACCACGCTGCCGAGATATCGCTTCACCAGTTCCGGATGCTCATGGACGGCCTCGGACAGCGAGCAGAACACGATGCCCTTGTCGGCCAGTTCCTTGCGGAAGGTGGTGCCGACGCTGACCGAGTCGAACACCGCGTCGACGGCGACGCCGGCCAGCCTGGCGCGCTCGTGCAGCGGTACGCCGAGCTTGTCGTAGGTGTCGAGCAGTTCCTGCGGCACTTCGTCCAGCGACTTGTACTTCGGGCCCTTCGGCGCGGAGTAGTAGCTGATCGCCTGGAAATCGATCGGCGCGATGTCCAGTTTGGCCCAGTGCGGCTGCGGCATGGTCAGCCAGTGCCGGTACGCGGCCAGGCGCCATTCGGTCATCCATTCCGGTTCGCCCTTCTTTGCCGACAGGGCGCGGACGACGTCCTCGCTCAGGCCGGGAGGCAGCGATTCGGATTCGATGTCGGTGACGAAGCCGGCGTCGTAGCGGCGGCCCAGCTGGGCCAGGATTTCCGCGTTCTGTTGCGCCGGGCTTTCCGGGATTGTGGTTTCGGTGGCCATCGGGCTGCCTACGGAATCATTGGGCGACGACCTGCGCCGCGATCGGGCGTCGTCGCGGGTCGTCTGGAGGGGAGGGGCGCAGCATCTGCGCCAGGGTCACGCCGCGCAGGGCATCGGCGACCACGTCGTTGATCAGGCGCCAGTTGGCGCGCGCGCCGCACTGGTGGGCGATGCCGCAGTGGCTTTCGGCCTGGCTGCATTCGGTCATCGCCAGAGGGCCTTCCATCGCTTCGACGATCTCGATCAGGCTGATGTCGGCGGC
>DASRYD010000394.1:0-4348 GCA_035653955.1 Pseudoxanthomonas sp. | reverse complement strand
GTTGCCGCGAACGCCGCCCGCGCCGGACGGCCGCTCCGGTACCGCCTGCGCCAGCGGGGAGCCTTCGGCCGGCTTGAAGCGCAGCGCGGCGTTGGACAGCTTCAGCACCTTGTTGCGTTCGCTGACCGCGATCTCGGCGTTGACGGTCAGGCCCGGCAGCAAGGTGCCATCGCTGTTGTCGACGCTGACCACGACCGGATACGTGACCACGTTGTTGGTCGTCGTCGCCGACAGCCGCACCTGATCGACCACGCCCCTGAACTGACGGTCGGCGAAGGCGTCGACGGTGAACGAAACCTTCTGCCCGACCTTGACCTGGCCGATATCGGCCTCGTCGACGGCCAGTTCGATCTTCATCTTCGCCAGGTCCTCGGCGATGGTGAACAGCTCCGGCGCCTGCAGGCTGGCGGCGACGGTCTGGCCCGGCTCGATGCTGCGGGTCAGGACCACGCCATCGACCGGCGAACGGATCACCGTGCGGCCCAGGTTGACCCGGGTGGTCTGGGTCGAAGCGGTCTGTTGCTGGATCGACGCCTGCGCCGAGCTGAGCTGCGCGCGGGCCTGGTCGCGCGCGGCGCGGGCCAGGTCGACGTCGCTCTGCGCGACCAGTTTCTGCTGGCCGAGGCTGGCCTTGCGCTGATAATCCAGCTCGGCGTTCTTCAGCGTGGCCTGGGCCTGGGCGAGCGATGCTCGCGCGGCGGCGATCTGCGCATTGCCCTGGGCGATCTGCGCTTCGTAGGTACTGGGGTCGATGCGCGCCAGCACGTCGCCCTTCTTCACCCGACTGTTGAAATCGACCAGCACATCGGTGACCTGGCCGGAAATCTGGCTGCCCACGGTCACCGTGGACGTGGCGCTGAGCGTACCGGTGGAGGAAATCGCCACCCGGATGTCGCCGCGCTCGACCGTGGCGGTGCGCCAGGCGCTGGCCTCGGCCTTGGCTTCGCGACCCTTCCACCACCACCAGCCGGCGACCAGCACGACCAGCGCGAGGGCGGCAACGACCAAGCGGGTCGCCAGTTTGTTGCGGGCACGAGGGGCGGAACGGGTAGCTTGGCTCATGGGGGCAGGCAAAGACGGGACGGATTCGCCGCCATTAACGCATGGCGACCGATCCGGTTGACAGCGCCCGGCAAGGCCGGGTTCCCATCCGCTCTTGTGGGAGCGGCCTTGGCTGCGAATGCTCTTGCTTCTCCAACGGGGAAAAGCAATCGCGGCCAAGGCCGCTCCCGCAAGGCGTTGCTATGCGAAACGGATCGTCGCCGTGGTGCCCTGCCCCAACTGGCTTTCCAGCTCCACCTTCCAGCCGAAGCGCTCGCACAGGCGGCTGACGATGGACAGGCCCAGGCCGGTGCCGTGCGGGCGCGATTCGTCGGCGCGGAAGAACGGTTCGAACGCGCGCTGCTGCGATTCCGCGCTCATGCCGATGCCGGTATCGCGCACGCGCACGCGGTCGGCTTCGACGATCACCTCGATGCGGCCGTGGTCGGTATAACTGCAGGCGTTGCGCAGCAGGTTGCCGACCAGCACGTGCATCACCCGCGGCGGCGCGTGCAGGCGCGGCCGCGCCTGCAGATCGACTTCCAGTTCCACCGGCTTGCCCAGCAACAGCGAACGGGCGTTCTCGGCCTCGTATTCGACCAGGTCGGCCAGGTCGAACTCCTCGCTCTGCGGTTCCACTTCCGCTTCGCGGGCCAGTATCAGGAACGCATCGATCACCGCCTCCATGTCGCGGCCCGCGCGCTGGATGCGCTGCAGCGCGCGCGATACCCGCGGCGTGCTGTCTTCGTTCAAGGCCATGTCGCTGGCCATGCGGATCACGGTCAGCGGCGTGCGCAATTCGTGGCTGGCGTCGCGGGTGAAATTGCGTTCGCGGGCGATGTGCGCGCTGACCCGCTCGCCCAGCCGGTGCAGCGCGGCAGCAAGTTGGCGGGTCTCGCCCTGCACTTCGAGGGGCAGCCGTTCCGGCGCCAGCGCGTTGGTGTCGGGCCGGCGCGGATCCCAGTGCGCCACCTGCCGCGCCAGCCAGCTGACCGGCGAGACCAGGCGCTTGGATGCACGGTAGGTCAACCACGACACCACGTAGATCGCGACCAGCGCCGTCACCACCGGCACGGTGCCGAACCAGAACGCCAGCCGTTCGGCCTGCGAACGCAGGAACACCAGGTACAACCGGCCCGGCGCGCGTTCGTCGACCAGCACCAGCATGTCGTCGGACTTCAGCTCGTGGAAACCCGGCGCCAGCGCGCGCAGGTTCTCCGGCAGCAGCAGGTTGGAACGCCCGCGCAGCACCAGATAACCGCGCAGGCTGTAGGTATTCGGCGGCGGTTGCGCCTCGGACGCTTCGTACAGCGACCAGTAGTGGTCGGCTTCTTCCTGCAGCGCGGTGTTGACCAGGCTCTGCTTCACCACTGCCGAGATCAGGTACACGCTCAGCACGATCGCCAGGCTGATCATCACCGCCTGCAGGATGAAGGCGATGCGGATCTTGCGGGAAAGGCCTTGCGGCATGGCGGCTCCGGCGCAACGGGAAAGCGATTATGCCGTCGCCGCCGCGCGCCGGTCAGCCGATGTCGGCGATACGGTAGCCGGCGCTCTGCACGGTGTGCAGCAGCGGCTTGTCGAACGGTTTGTCGATGACCTTGCGCAGGTTGTAAAGGTGGCTGCGCAGGGTGTCGGAGTCGGGCAGGCCGTTGCCCCAGATCTCGCGCTCGATTTCCTGCCGCGATACCACCCGCGGCGACTCGCGCATCAGGATGGTCAGCAGGCGCAATCCGATCGGCGACAGCACCAGTTCGCCGCCGCCGCGGGTCGCACGCATGCTGACCGGGTCCAGCGACAGGTCGGCCACGCGCAGCACTTCCGCGCCCACCTGGCGGCGTTCGCGGCGGATCAGCGCACGCAAACGCGCCTCCAGCTCCTGGATCGCGAACGGCTTCGTCAGGTAGTCGTCGGCGCCGGCGCCCAGCCCGGTCAGCTTGTCGTCGAGGGTATCGCGCGCGGTCAGCATCAGTACCGGCGTCGACTTGCGCGCCTCATTGCGCAGGCGCCGACAAACCTCCAACCCGTCCAGCCGCGGCAGCATCAGGTCCAGCACCAGCACGTCGTAGCTGTTCTCGACCGCCAGCCGGTAGCCGTCCAGCCCGTCGGTGGCGTAATCGACCTCGAAGCCGCGGCCTTCCAAGTACTCCCCGACCATCTCGGAGATGTTGCGGTTGTCCTCGACCACCAGCACCAGGCCGGCTGTTTCCTGCGAATGGCGCATCCCATTCCTCCACTTCACTTCAGCTTTGTGAAGCTAACCAAGCCCGGGTTGACGCGGCGTGAAGGAACCCCCGACCATGCCGCGAATCCATTCAGCTTCTCCCCATGACCGCCCGCCTGCTGCCCCTCCTCCTGCTGCTGTGCTCGAACATCTTCATGACCTTCGCCTGGTACGGGCACCTGAAGTACAAGGCCTCGCCGCTGTGGCTGGCGATTATCGCCAGCTGGGGCATCGCCTTCTTCGAGTATTCGCTGATGGTGCCGGCCAACCGGTTGGGCAGTTCGGCCTATTCGGTGGTGCAGCTGAAGACGATCCAGGAAATCCTTACCCTGGTCGTGTTCGCCGGTTTCTCGGCATGGTTCCTCGGCCAGCCGCTGAAGTGGAACCACTACGCCGCGTTCGCACTGATCGTCGGCGCGGCGTTCCTGATGTTCTACGAACCGGGCGCGGTCAGAACCTGATCCTGCCGGTCAGGATGTCCTTGAACATCACCCAATCCCCGGCGAACGAATAGAACGGGTGCTTGAACGTGGCCGGGCGGTTCTTCTCGAAGAAGAAATGCCCGATCCAGGCGAAACCGTAACCGCAGAACAGCGCCGCCAGCAGCCACCAGGCATTGCCGCTCCACAGCGCCCGCCCCAGCAGCGCCAGCACGCCGCAGCTGCCGATGAAATGCAGGCGCCGTGAGGTGCGGTTGGCGTGCTCGCTGAGATAGAACGGGTAGAACTCGCGGAAACTGGCGAAACCGGTCATGCCCTGCTCCTGTTGCCGTCGGCGCGGTGCCCGACCCGGCGATTCTGCCCCGGGCCGCGTCGCCGCTTCAACGCTACGGCCGCGTCGTCGGTGCACAAGCTTGTCCCGCGCCGCCGTCGATCCGCGTTTCAACACGAATGGGCGGCGGACGGCGCAGCCCCTTGTCGCCGCGGGACCCTCCCCTTCCCATGAAACTGGTCGAACGCAATGCCTTGCTGGAGCAACTCGAAGGCCTTCTGGACGATGCCGGCAACGGCGCTGGACAGGTGGTCCTGCTCGGTGGCGAGGCCGGCATCGGCAAGACCAGCTTGCTGGCCGCGCTGCGCGAAC
>DASRYD010000393.1:0-8344 GCA_035653955.1 Pseudoxanthomonas sp. | reverse complement strand
CGCCGTCGCGGCTGCCCGCGTCCAGCACCAGGCGCTGACGGGTCGGGTCCAGGTCGATGTTGAGGATCGGCGCCAGCTGCACCTTCAGTTCGTCGCGTTGCGCCGCGCCGAGCAGCGCGCGTAATTGCTGGTTGTCCGCGGCGGCGGTGGCGAAACGGGTCAGGCGCGCGTTGGCCAGCAGCAGTTCGTTGCGCAGCGCGCGGTTTTCCTTGACCAGTTGCGTGTTGGTCGCCGCGTCGTCGCGCAACGTGTTGCCGACCCGTCCGGGCAGGCCCGCCAGCCACCACAGCGGTTGCACCGCCAGTTCCGCCTGCGCGCGCGCGCGTTGCAGCCAGGCGCCGCGCGAGTCGAGGAAGATCAGCGCGATGGCCAGCGCCAGGTAGGCCAGCAGGCGCAACGTGCCGGCCACTTCACCCGGGCGCGGATCGAACGTCGGGCTGGTGTAGGAAGGCACGCTCTAAGGGCCGGGAGACGAGAAGAGGGAGACGAGAGACAAGGCGCGGAACGAAGTCATCTTGCAACGCGCGCGTCTGTTTTTACAGTGGCGAATTTTACAGTGGCGACATCGAGGAAACGGGTGCCAGACACGTCGGATTCCACATCTCCCGCTTCCCGTCTCCCGGCCTCATCTCATTCCGGGGCGAAGAACTCGTTGCCGTGCATGTCGACCAGTTCCAGCGCGCGGCCGCCGCCGCGGGCGACGCAGGTCAGCGGATCGTCGGCGACCTGCACGTGCAGGCCGGTTTCCTCGCTGATCAGGCGATCGAGGTCGCGCAGCAGGGCGCCGCCGCCGGTCAGCACGATGCCGCGCTCGGCCACGTCGGCGCACAGTTCCGGCGGGGTCTGTTCCAGCGCCAGCTTGACCGCGCTGATGATGCCCGACAGCGGTTCGTGCAGCGCTTCCAGCACCTCGTTGGAGTTGATCTTGATCATCTTCGGCACGCCTTCGGCCAGGTTGCGGCCGGAGACCTCCATTTCCGCGACCTCGGCCTGCGGGTAGGCGCAGCCGATTTCCAGCTTGATCCGCTCGGCCGTGGCCTCGCCGATCAGCATGCCGTGGTTGCGGCGCACGTAGTTGATGATGGCGTCGTCGAAGCGGTCGCCGCCGATGCGCACCGATTGCGAATAGACGATGCCCGACAGCGAGATCACCGCCACCTCGGTGGTGCCGCCGCCGATGTCGATGACCATCGAGCCGCGCGCCTCGGACACCGGCATGCCGGCGCCGATCGCCGCGGCCATCGGTTCCTCGACCAGGTACACGTCGCGGGCGCCGGCCTCCTCGGCCGATTCCTTGATCGCGCGGCGCTCCACCTGGGTGCTGCCTGCCGGCACGCACACCAGCACGCGCGGGCTGGGGCGCAGGAAGCGGCTCTTGTGCACCTTGCGGATGAAGTGCTTCAGCATCGCCTCGGTGTAGGTGAAATCGGCGATGACGCCGTCCTTCATCGGGCGGATGGTGGTGATGTTGCCCGGGGTGCGGCCGAGCATCTGCTTGGCCTCGGCGCCGACCGCGGCGACCGTGCGGTTGCCGCCGATGGCGCGATCGGTGCGCACCGCCACCACCGAGGGTTCGTTCAAGACGATGCCCTGCCCGCGCACGTAGATCAGGGTATTGGCCGTGCCCAGGTCGATGGACAGGTCGTTGGAGAACATGCCGCGGAGCTTCTTGAACATTCGGGGGTGGGTCCTGCAGGGGATGGAACGCGCCGAAAACCGGGCTCGGGCCCGGTTTTTCAGGCAGAAACGGGGGGGCAGCTAGCCTAGCAACCCGCCTGTTCACCGGCAAGGAAATTCCGCGTGAAGACGAGGGTTTCCGCCGGACTCCGCGCCGCCCTCGCCGGAAGCGACGATTGCCCGGATGGCCTTGGCCGGCCCCAACCGTTAACCTTCGCCCCCGCGCGTCGGTCACCGGCCGCATCCCGTCATCGACCGGCCAGGGGGCCGGTCCCCAGCCGAGCCTGCCGAATGTCCGCACTGATCTGTGGTTCCCTCGCCTACGACACCATCATGGTGTTCCCGGACCAGTTCAAGAACCACATCCTGCCGGACAAGGTGCACATCCTGAACGTGTCGTTCCTGGTGCCGCAGATGCGCCGCGAATTCGGCGGCTGCGCCGGCAACATCGCCTACAACCTGAAGTTGCTGGGCGGCGACCCGGTGCCGATGGCCACGGTCGGCCAGGACTTCGCGCCCTACCGGGCGCACCTGGACGCGTGCGGCATCCGCCTGGACTGCGTGCGCGTGTTCGACGACCAGTTCACCCCGCAGTGCTTCATCACCACCGACCACGACAACAACCAGATCACCGCGTTCCACCCCGGCGCGATGTCGCGCAGCCACGAGAACCACGTGCGGGACGTGTCCGGCATCACCTTCGGCATCGTCGCTCCCGATGGGCGCGAGGGCATGCTGCAGAACGCCCGCGAGTTCTCCGAGACCGGCATCCCTTTCATCTTCGACCCGGGCCAGGCGATGCCGTTGTTCAACGGCGAGGAGTTGCGCGATTTCATCGAGCAGGCCGACTACGTGGTGGTCAACGACTACGAGTCGAACCTGCTGCAGACGCGCACCGGCTGGGACGAAAAGCAGATCGTGTCGCGGGTGAAGGCATACATCACCACGCTGGGCCCGCGCGGCGCGATCATCCACACGCCGGAAAAGAGCTGGGACGTGGCGCCCGCGCACGAGCGCCGCGTCACCGACCCGACCGGCTGCGGCGACGCGTTCCGCGCCGGCCTGATCTACGGCATCGAGAAGGGCTACGACTGGCTGACCATCGGCCGCATGGGCAACCTGATGGGCGCGCTGAAGGTCGAACATCCGGGCACGCAGAACCAGCGCTTCGATTTCAGCGAGTTCAACGAACAGTTCAAGCAGCAGTTCGGGTATTCGCTGTAAGCCCAACCGGCGTTTTGCAAGGCGGGTCCGACCCGCTTCGGGGCTTGCAGGAATGACCGATGGTGGCCCAAGGCCCCGCCCGCGACTTTCCGCCTCGCCCGCTCACGAACCCACCACGAGAGGGCCCGGTTTAAACCCTGGGACGAAGTCGCGCATCCTTGATTGCGGGCAAATGGCGTTTCCGACCCATGGCCGCTGTGCCCGCCAGTCATTGGAGGCAGAATCCCATGCAATTTTTCGCCAAAGCGGCCTTGCTGTTCGCTTTTTTGGGCGGCGCCGAAGCACCCGCGCAAGTAACTGCGACAAATTCGAGCAATGCCGCGCCGATCGATCTCGTTGGCGAATACATCGGCGAGGATGGAAGCAGCCTCCTTGTCGAGGCGGCCGAGGGGCATCTGCGCCTGACCTCAGGCCCCATGACTTTCACGCTGATCCGGCAGGGCCCCGGGCGCTTCACCGCCAAGGAGCGCGCACTGGAATTCCGCTTCACCGGCGCCAAGGTCGAAGTGATCGAGCAGGGCAAGGTAGTCGCCGCGGCGGAAAAAGGCGCACGTCCCTCTCCTGCCGTGGTCTATCAAGACATGAAGTTCGGCGAATGGGCGGACCGGGAAGTTCCGGGCCTGCTTGAACGCTACCGGGTGCCAGCGGCCGCCATCGCGTACATCCGCGAGGGGCGCATCGTATTCGCCCGCACCTATGGCGAACGCAGACACGGAGTACTCGCCGATCCCGCGACCTTGTTCAATGCGGCTTCCCTCACCAAACCGGTGGCGGCCGAGGTGCTGCTCAGGTTGGCATCGCAAGGCAAACTCGACCTGGATGCGGGGATGGGGCCGGTCTGGATCGACCCCGATCTTGCCGGAAATGAGCGCGCCGCCCGGTTGACGACGCGCATGTCCCTCGAACATCGCACGGGTTTGCCCAATTGGCGCAGCCAGACCGCCAACACCCTGACGTTCCAGTTTCCGCCCGGAGATGGTTTCCATTATTCCGGAGAAGGCTATACGTATGCGGCCCGATATGCCGAAGCGCTGACCGGAACGTCCTTTGAACAGCTCGCGAACGAGCTGGTATTCCAGCCGCTCGAGATGCATGACGTTTCGTTCACGGCACAGGAATCCTACAAGCGACATGCCGCCTATCCGCACGATGCCCTGGGTCGCGAACTCTGGCCCGTGCTCCGGCTCGACTACTCCGCGGCCTGCTGTCTCTATACGACGATAAATGACTATGCGCGTTTCGTGGTGGGAGTCATGCACGACACAGCATTGAGTTCGACGCTGCAAGCGCAGCGGATCGCAACCGGCAAGAATCAGGCGCGCGAAATGTGCGACGAAGGCGAGGGACTATCCAGGGAACTTTGCCCGCCGCGCATTGCGATGGGCCTAGGCTGGTTCGTTTTCGGCTACCCGGAACAAACCGTTGTCCACCACACCGGCACCAACGACGGCGAACGCTCGCTGGCCCTGTTCGTGCCCGAAACCGGGTTGGGGCTGGTGATCCTGACCAATGGCGCCAATGGGCGAAAACTGATCAAGGACGTCAGCGCCGCCGCATACGACAACCCCGCCTTCAATCGCATCCTTGAATCGCAGGCACGCTGAGCTTCTCTCCGCGCGAACGGATCGAAGGGCCTTCGCGGGATTGCTGATGCCGACGGCACCGGCCTGGCGCTTCACCTGTCTGTCGCGCACCGACACCCCAAGTTTCGTAGCACCGGGTTCACTCGGCTGCTCTTGCGCTTGTCTTTGCCGTTGTTCTGTAGAAGCCGGGCTAGTCCCGGCTTGCTTTTTTGCATTCTGTTCCGAAGATCAAAAGCGTGCCGGGACAAGCCCGGCACCTACAAGAGCAAAAGCAGCCGAGTGAACCCGGCGCTACAAAGCATGCGTTGGCGACGATCACCAGCCCGGCATCCGCTCCTGGTTCACCCCGCCGGTCTCGAACACCGCCTTGCGCGTGCCGCCGGCCTTGACCGGGAATTCGACCTCGATCTTCTTCGACTTGCCGGCGAGCTTCCACAGCGCCTTGTAGTCGTCGATGAACATCGCGGTGGCCTCGTCGGTCTTCGGCCGGTTCGCCGACATCTTCTTCGGCGCGCCGCCGTCGGCGGTCACGGTGACGCTGCAGCCGGCATAGCAAGCCTTGGCGAAATCGCTGGTCCGCAACACCAGGTAACTGCTGCGCTTCCAATCCGGGTGATCGCGGAAGATCAACTGCACGGTGCGCGGGCCGGTCCCGTCGACGTCCACGGTGTCCTTGCTGTAGATCGACGCCGAACGCTGCACGCCCTTGCCCGCCGGCGTTTCCGAATAATTCCACAGCGACGACAAACGATCCTGTTCGCGTTGCGTCTCGGCCTTGGCCTTGGTGTCGTCGAAGGTCTGCTTCACCTGCGCCGCGGCCTTGGTGTTCGGATACTGCGCCAATAGCGCGGCGCCGTGGATGCGCGCCTTTTCCCAGCGCTGGGCGACCAGTTCCTGGTCGTATTTCTCCGCCAGATCGGCGGCGGCCTCTTCCTGTTGCTGGGCCAGCGCCGCGGCGGCTTCGCGCTGCGCGGCTTCGCGGTCGGTGCAGGCGGCCAGCGCGATGGCGACCGCGACCAGGGCAATCCGGAATTTCATCGTGGCACTCCTCTCTCGATCAGTTGCGTCACCGCGACAGCCGCGTCGGCGGGCTTTTCCATGATCGACATGTGCCCGCAGCCGTCCAGCATCACTTTAGCCGCTTGCGGCATCCGCGCGGCGTAAAGGCCGAGCGCGCTGGGGTCGATCACCGCGTCCTGCCGGCACCACAGCAGCAATGCCGGCTGGCGGATGCGTGCGGCGGCTTCGCCGGGCAGGAAGCGTTCGTCGCTGCGGCCGATCCTGTCCAGCACCCGCTGCTCGAACGTCGCCTGCCGCGCGCGCCAGCGCGCGACGAGCGACGACGCGGGCCACGGGATCGCAGGCTTCGCCGCGTCGGCATGGAACACGGTGTCGATGTAGCGCTGCAGCGAAGCCGGATCGTGCACGGCGAACGGATTTTCGCCGGCCAGCACCTGTTCGCCGAAGCGGTTGTCGCGGAAGCGCACGCCGGCGGCGTCGAACAATCCGACGCGCGCGACTTCATTCGGGAAATCCGCCGCGGTCAGCGCGACGATGCCACCGCCCATCGAATGGCCCAGCAGCACGACGGGGCGATTCGGCGACACCACCCGGATGAATTCGGCCACGCGCCGGCTTTGCGCGACGAAGCCGTAATCCTGCCCGGCGATGCGCTGGCTTTCGCCCCAGCCGGGCAAATCGGGCATCAGCAGCCGGTAGCGGTCGCCCAGCGCCTGCGCCAGCGGATACCAGTTTTCCTTGCTGCCGGTGAAGCCGTGGATCATCACCGCGACGGGCGCGTCGGCGCGCGCGGCCGCGCGTTCGACGTAGACCCAGCGATGGCCGGCGACTTCCACTTCATGCCGCTGCAAACCGGCAGCCCGCGCCAGCCGGAGGTTTTCCGCCTTCACCAACAAGAAGGGGTCGCGCCACAGCGCGACCCCTGCAATCGACACCACCACGACCAGCGATGCCAGCGCGAACAGAACCGTCTTGCGCCAGCGTCGCTTCGCCATGGCCTACTTGCCGGCTTCGGCCTTGGCGAGGGTGTCCTCGACCGTGGCGGTGGTGATCGGGTGGTAGCCCGGCCGCGCCTTAGCGAAGATTTCCTTGGCGAAGGCCAGGCCTTCCGGCGTCTTCACCAGTTCCCCGTAGATCGGCATGATCAGCTTGCGCCGGCCGACGCGCTGGATGAACTCGCCCGCCGCCGGCCACGCTTCCTTGTAGCCGCTGCGGATCGCCAGCGGATACCAGCGCATCGCGATCTCGCCGTTCGGGGTGCCGGTGAAGTGATAGGCGTCGTCGAGCTGCTTCAGCTGCTCGGCCTTCAGCGTGTCGCCCATGCCTTCGATGAAGCGGGTCCACTGCTGGGTGTTCCAGGCATTGGTCACCTGCGGCACGGGCAAGGTGTGGCTGCCCTGCCAGGCGATGCGCGCGGTGTCGACCACGGCGAAGCCGCGCGACTGCGCCTTCTGCGCGAACGCGGGGATGCCCGGCTGGTTGAGCCACGCGTCGAGCTCGGCGTCGGTCACCATGTTGGGATGCTTCGCCAACAGGTTCTTCTTCAGGTATTCGACGAACTGGTCGGTGGTCGCGCTCTGGAAGGCATGGTCGTCGAACCAGCCGCGCAGGAACGGATCGAACACCGGCCGGCCGAAGCGCTGCTCGAGGAACTGCAGGAACCACGCGCCCTTGACGTAGGCGACCTGGCTGAGCGCATCGTCGGGATCGCGTTCGGTCAGCGGCGGCAACGCCAGGGCCTGGTCGGCCGGCGACATGCCCTTCACTTCGTCCAGCAGTTCGCCCTGGTCGATCTGCCGTTCCATGTTGGCCATCTCCTCGCCGTACAGCGCTTCGGTGATGCGCGCCTGCACGTAGGTGGTGAAGCCTTCGTTCAACCAGATGTCCTTCCAGCTGGCGTTGGTCACCAGGTTGCCGGACCAGCTATGCGCCAGCTCGTGCGCGATCAGCGAAACCAGCGACTTGTCGCCGACGATCACCGTCGGCGTGGCAAAGGTCAGGCGCGGATTCTCCATGCCGCCGAACGGGAACGACGGCGGCAGCACCAGCATGTCGTAGCGGCCCCAGCGGTACGGGCCGTACAGCGATTCGGCCACGCCGATCATCTTCTCGGTGTCGGCGAATTCCGCCGCCGCCTTGTCGGCCATCGCCGGCTCGGCCCACACGCCGCTGCGCGCGGAGATCGGCTTGAACACCAGGTCGCCGGCGGCGATCGCCAGCAGGTACGACGGAATCGGCTGCGGCATCTTGAAGCTGTAGTCGCCGTCCCTGACTGCAGCGGGGTCGTTGTCCGCGCTCATCAGCACCATCGCGTCGGGACGCGAGGTGACGTGCGCGCTGTAGGTGAAGCGCACGCTGGGCGTGTCCTGCAGCGGCACCCAGCTGCGCGCATGGATCGCCTGCGACTGGCTGAACATGAAGGGCAGTCTCTTGCCTTCGGTCATCGCCGGATCGAGCCACTGCAGGCCCGAGGCCTCCGGCGAGGTGTGGTAGGCGATCTTGACCTTGCCGTTGCGCTGCGGCGTTTCGATGGTCAGCTTGCTGCCGTATATCTTGTCCGCATCGGCCAACGCGTACTTAAGCGGCGCCCACTGGCCGCCGGCTTCGCCTTCGACCTTCTCGATGGTCAGCGCACGCGTGTCCAGCACCAGTTGGGTCGCTTTCTGATCCTTCCAGTCCAGCGTGTAGGTCGCGGTGCCGCCGATCTGCTTCTTGTCGAAGTCGACCGCCAGGTCCAGGGCGAGGTCCTTGATCACGACCTTGTCGGGTTCGGCGTACGAACTTTCGTCGTGGGCGCGCGAAGGCGCGGCGGCGGCCGGCTTGGCCGCGGGGGCGGCTTC